>NZ_DEPK01000133.1:0-6186 GCF_002358725.1 Microbacterium sp. UBA3394 | reverse complement strand
CGGAATCCCATCCCCCGGATGGCCAGGCGCTCCAGCGGCTGATCGGGGCGCGTGGTCGCGACGTACAGAACCGCGAAGCGGTCGCGCTCCAGCGCCCCGGCGGGGATCTCCCCCACCGGGGGCTCGAGTGCACGGTCGCGGCGCATCCGGCGCCACCAGCCGACGGCTGCCAGCACGAGCAGGCCGACGGCGACCGCCATGATCACCAGCAGTGCGGCTTCGCGGCTCATGCGACGCCCTCCCGATCGACCAGCTCTCCGTCGGCGACCGTGACGAACCCGCCGTTGACGGTCCATCTCACCTCACCGGGCAGATCGCGACCGAGGTAGGGCGAGTTGACGCTGCGACCGTGGAGGTCATCGCGCGTGAACGTGCGCGCCGGACGCGGGTCGTAGAGCACGAACGCGGCCGGCGCGCCGACCTCGAGCGCCGGCGCCGTCAGGCGCCCGATGCGCGCGGGAACCGCGGACATCACTCGCGCGACATCGGCCCACTCGAGCATCCCGGTGTCGACCATCGTCTGCTGCACGACGCGGAGAGCGCTCTCGAGGCCCACCATTCCGTGGGCAGCTGCCTGCCATTCGCACGACTTCGCCTCCGCCGGGTGCGGTGCGTGATCGGTCGCCACGATGTCGATGGTGCCGTCGGCGAGGCCCTCCCGCACGGCTCGCACGTCCTCATCACGGCGAAGGGGCGGATTGACCTTGAAACGCGGGTCGTATCCGCGCACGAGCTCCTCGGTCAGCAGGAGATGGTGCGGCGTCACTTCCGCCGTCACCTCGACGCCGCGGGCCTTCGCCCAGCGGATGATCTCGACCGACCCGGCGGTGGAGAGGTGGCAGACGTGCAGGCGGGAGCCCACGTGCTCAGCCAGGAGCACGTCGCGGGCGATGATCGATTCCTCGGCGACGGCGGGCCATCCCGCGAGTCCGAGCTCGGCGGATACCGTGCCCTCGTTCATCTGGGCGCCCTCGGTCAGCCGGGGATCCTGCGCATGCTGAGCGATCACGCCGTCGAAGGACTTCACGTACTCGAGGGCACGACGCATGATCAGCGGATCCCAGACGCAGAAGCCGTCGTCGCTGAACACGCGCACACGTGCGCGAGAGCTCGCCATCGCGCCCAGCTCCGCGAGGCGCTCGCCGCGCTGGCCGACCGTGACCGCGCCGATCGGCTGCACGTGGACGTAGCCGGCCGCCTCGCCGAGTGCGAGCTCCTGCTCGACGACGCCGGCGGTGTCGGCGACCGGGGAGGTGTTGGGCATCGCGAAGACCGTGGTGTAGCCGCCGGCCGCCGCCGCGCGCGATCCCGTGAGAATCGTCTCGGACGCCTCGAATCCGGGTTCGCGCAGGTGGGTGTGCAGATCGACGAGGCCGGGGAGAGCGATGAGTCCGTCGGCGTCGACGATGCGCGCGTCCCCCGGCGCCTCCCCGTCGAGAGCCGTGATCACTCCCCCGTCGACGACGAGGTCACGGGCGTCGCCGCCGGAGACCCGCACGCCGCGGTAGACGACGGGCTCTGCGCCGATGTGAGGGATACTCATCGGCCTTCCTCCTTTGCGTTCGCGCTCGAATGGTCCCCCGCCAGCAGGAGGTAGAGCACGGCCATGCGAACGGAGACGCCGTTCGCGACCTGCTCCAGCACGGTTGCACGGGGGGAATCGGCGGCGGCCGCCGAGATCTCCAGGCCGCGGTTCATCGGTCCCGGATGCAGCACCATGCTACCGGGCGGGAGAGCCTCCAGCCGCAGCGGGTCCAGGCCCCAGCGACGGGAATACTCCCGCTCAGTGGGGAAATATGCGGCGTTCATGCGCTCCAACTGGATGCGGAGCATCATGAGCGCGTCCGGCGCGTCGGCGATCGCATCGTCCAGGTCGTATCGCACCGTCACCGGCCAGGCGGTCACGTCCTGCGGCACCAGGGTGGGCGGCGCGACGAGGGTGACGCGGGCGCCGAGCGTCGTCAGCAGCCAGACGTTCGATCGCGCGACCCGGGAGTGGAGGATGTCGCCCACGATCGCGACGTGAAGACCGTCCAGACCGCGACCCCGGCTGGCCGAGCCATGGGTGCGCTTGCGGATCGTGAAGGCGTCGAGGAGCGCCTGCGTGGGGTGCTCGTGCGTGCCGTCGCCGGCGTTGACGACGCCGGCGCTGATCCATCCGCTCGTCGCGAGCGTCTGGGGGGCCCCGGACGCGCCGTGACGGATCACGACGGCGTCGGCGCCCATGGCCTGGAGGGTCTGAGCGGTGTCCTGGAGGGATTCGCCCTTGGACACGCTCGACCCCTTCGCCGAGAAGTTGATGACGTCGGCCGAGAGCCGCTTGGCGGCCGCTTCGAACGAGATGCGGGTGCGGGTGGAGTCCTCGAAGAAGAGGTTCACGACGGTCTTGCCGCGCAGCGTCGGCAGCTTCTTGACCTCCCGGCGCTGCGTGTCGGCCATGTCCTCGGCGACGTCGAGGACGCGGATGGCGTCCTCGCGGGTGAGCGTGCGCGTGTCGAGAAGGTGTCTCATGACCCGATCGCCACCTCGTCGACGCCGTCGATCTCGACGAGCCGCACGTTCACGCGCTCGTCGCGTGCGCTGGGGAGGTTCTTGCCGACGAAGTCGGGACGGATCGGCAGCTCGCGGTGGCCGCGGTCGACGAGGATCGCGAGCCTCACCGCCGCCGGTCGGCCGATGTCCTGGAGGGCGTCGAGGGCCGCGCGGATGCTGCGCCCGGAGAAGAGCACGTCATCGACCAGGATCACCGTTCGTCCATCGATGCCGCCGGGAGGGATCTCGGTGGGATGCGGCGCCCGCGTCGGGTTGCGGTGCAGGTCGTCGCGGTACATGGTCACGTCGAGGGCTCCCGCCGGAACGGGAGCGCCGCCGAAGCGCGATACCAGCCCGGCGATCCGGGCGGCGAGGGTGACTCCGCGCGTGGGGATCCCGAGGATCACGAGCCCGTCGGGCCCCTTGTTCGACTCGAGGATCTCGTGGGCGATGCGGGTCAGTGCCCGGGCGATGTCGGCGTCGTGCAGCACGGTGCGCGTGCTCATCGGCGCTCCCTTCTCCGTCTCACGGGACGGGATTAAAGGATGCGATCACGGTCACTCTATCGGAACCGGTGGCACCGGTCGTCCACGGCCCGTGCGGATCGTCGACTGTTAGGCTTGGCCAGCCCGCTATGACCCCGAAGACCGACGCGAGCGCCCTCCGCGGGGACGCTCCCCCACAGCCCCGCGCGACCGGCACCGTCGACGCGCTCGTCGGCGACCCCGAGCCGGGGAACGGGATCGGCGAGGCCACCGGCAAGGCCATCCTCATCGGCGAGCACTCGGTGGTCTACGGCCACCCGGCGATCGCGCTGCCGATCACGTCCATCGCGGCCCGCGCGGAGGCCGCCGCCACGTCACGGGCCTCGCGCATCGACAGCGAGCTGTTCCACGGCCCGCTCGATGCGGCACCTGCTCGCCTGCTTCCCACCGTCACGGCCGTTCGCACCGCCCTCGCGTCGGCGGGAGCGCCGGATGCGAGGCTTCACGTGCGCATCCACAGCGACATCCCCTCCGAGCGCGGTGTGGGCTCCAGCGCGGCGGTCGCCGCCGCCGTCGTCACGGCCGTCTCGGGCGCCCTCGGTCGCGACCTCGACCCCGACGAGCGATTCGCGCTCATCCAGGACGCCGAGCGCGCCGCGCACGGGGCGCCGAGCGGTCTCGATGCCCGCGCCGTCTGTGCACCCGGCCCGATCTGGTTCCGGCGCGGCAGCGTCGAGCCGATCACCGTCGGGACCGCTCTGCACTTCGTCGTGGCGGACTCGGGGGTGCGCGGCCGCACGCGCGAGGCCGTGGGCGCCGTCCGCTCGCTGCGCGAGTCATCGCCCGAGGTGTTCGACCGTGCCGTCGGGGCGCTCGCGGAGCTGACGGCGCAGGCTCGTGCCGACATCTCGCACGGCGACCTGGACGGACTCGGTTCCGCGATGGATGCCGCCCATCGCCATCTCGGCACCCTCGGCGTCGGTGACCCGGCCCTGGACCACCTCGCGGCCGCCGCCCGCGCTGCGGGTGCCGCCGGGGCCAAGCTCACCGGCGGTGGTCGCGGCGGGTGCGTGATCGCGCTCGCCCACGATCCCGAGCATGCCGCCACCGTCGTGAGACGGATGCGCACGGCGGGCGCTCCCGCGGCCTGGACGACTCACATGGAGGTCGCGTGACCACCGCCACGGCGCAGGCGCATCCCAACATCGCCCTGGTGAAGTACTGGGGCAAGGCGGACACCGCGCAGAATCTGCCCGCGACGGGGAGTCTGTCGATGACTCTGGACGTCTTCCCGACGACGACGACCGTGCGCACCGACACCGGGGCGGCAGTCGACCGCGTCGTGATGAACGGCTCCGAGCGCGGGGGCGTCGTGCGGGAGCGCGTGGTCAGGTTCCTCGATCACGTGCGGCACCTCGCCGGCAGCGATGCCGCCGCCGAGGTGGTGACGCGGAACACCGTCCCGTCCGCGGCCGGGCTCGCCTCGTCCGCGTCGGGTTTCGCCGCGCTGGCGCTCGCGGCGTCGACCGCATACGGACTCGACCTCGACACCCGCGCGCTCAGCCGGCTCGCCCGACGCGGTTCCGGATCGGCGTCGCGATCGATCATCTCGCAGTTCGCGATCTGGCATGCGGGCGACGATGAGCATTCGTTCGCCGAGCACATCGATGCGCCCGAGATCGAGATGGTCATCGCGACCGTCGACGCGGGCGAGAAGGCCGTCTCCAGTCGTGAGGCGATGCGGCGCACCGCGCTGACCTCGCCGTACTATCCCGCGTGGGTGACCTCGACGGCTCAGTCGCTGGCTGCGGCACAGGAGGCGTGCCGCGCCGGAGACCTGGAGCGGCTGGGCCGCATCACCGAGACCAACGCGCTGCGGATGCACGCGGTCATCCAGGGCAGTGATCCGTCCATCCGTTACCTCACGCCGACGAGTTGGTCCATCTTCGACGCGGTCGAGACGCTGCGCCGCGAGGGCGTGCGCGCCTGGGCCACCGCCGATGCCGGCCCGAACGTCTGCATCGTCTGCGCACCGGCGGACACTCCGGCGGTGTCACGTCGCATCAGCACCCTCGCAGACACGGTGGTCGCCCGACCGGGGCCCGGCGCGACCCTGCGGGAGAGATCCGCGTGACGCATCCCTCGCCCGCGCGGATCGTCGTCCGCATCCCCGGGAAACTGTTCATCGCAGGCGAGTACGCCGTCGTCACGCCGGGGCAGCCGGCCGTGCTGGCGGCGGTCGACCTCGGGGTCACCGTGACGTTGGACGCGGCCGCTCCGGCACGCGTGGTGACCTCCACCGGCTACAAGACGCTGACATGGACCCCCGCTTCGCCGGGCATCGACGTGTCGGATGAGGAGCACGGGCTCGAATACGTGGTCGCGGCGCTCACCGTGATGGAAGATCTGCGGCGGGAGCGATCGATCCCCGATGGTGTGTTCGCCCTCGACATCGACAGCGGCCTCGACGACGGCGCCGGACGCAAGTTCGGTCTCGGCTCTTCCGCCGCCGTCACCGTCGGCGTCGTCCGGGCGGTCGGAGGTCATCTCGGGCTCGCCCTGACGCCCGACGAGGAGTACCGCCTGGCCATGCTGGCGACGCTCAGCGTGTCGCCCGATGCGAGCGGCGGCGATGTCGCGGCGAGCACGCACGGCGGCTGGATCTTCTATCGGAGCCCCGATCGCGAGGTTCTCGCGGCCGCCGGTGCGCTCGAGGTGGAGCGCCGCCTGCGGCTTCCCGCGTGGGAGGTCGGCGAGATCGTCCCGATCGAGCCGCCGACCGATCTCGACCTCGTCGTGGGGTGGACCGGCGCACCGGCATCGACCCGGTCGCTCGTCTCCGCCGTCCGCGCGGCCGTCGAACGCGGCGACGTCGACCACCCGGCGTTCCTCTCCGACTCCCGCAGCGCCGTGCTCGCTCTTCGGGATGCGTTCGCCGCCGACGACGCCACCGCCGCCCAAGCGGCGCTCCGTCAGGCTCGGAGGGTGCTGCGGGATCTGGCAGCGGCCTCGGGCGTGGAGATCGAAACGGCCGGCCTGCGTGAGATGTGCGACATCATCGAAGGGATGGGCGCGGCCGCGAAGGCGTCCGGCGCGGGTGGCGGCGACTGCGGCGTCGCGCTCGTGCACCCGACGGTGGAGCGCGATGCGCTCGAGCGTGCGTGGCGCG
>NZ_DEPK01000015.1:0-4589 GCF_002358725.1 Microbacterium sp. UBA3394 | reverse complement strand
TCTCCAGAGCCATGTCCGTCTCCTCCTCGCGAGCCCCATACTCGCGATATATCGTGACCCGAACATAACACGATATATCGCGATGCGGAAGGGTTTTGCGCGCCGAAACACACCTTCGGGCGCGAAACACCACGCGTTGCGGTGTTTCTCGCGCCCGAACGTATTTATCACCGGATGCGCGGGCGCGGGCCGCGGGCGGGCGGACCGGCGGGCGAGCGGGCTGGGGCGGGGTTGACATTGACGTTGCGTCAACGTTTAGCGTCGGTGGCGTGGAAAGGACGGGCATGGAATGGTCGATTCACGAGGTCGCGCGCCTGACCGGCACGACGAGCCGCACCCTGCGTCACTACGACGACATCGGGCTGCTGGTGCCATCGCGCGTCGGCTCCAACGGCTACCGGCACTACGACGATGGCGCGCTCGTGCGTCTGCAGCGCATCCTGCTGCTCCGCGATCTGGGAGTCGGCCTGTCGCGTATCGCCGAGGTGCTGGAACGACGCACGGACCCCGCGGAGGCGCTGCGGGTGCACCTGGACTGGCTGCGACGCGAGCAGGAGCGCACGTCGCAGCAGATCGCCTCCGTGGAGGCGACCATCGCATCCCTGGAAGGAGGTGAACAGATCATGGCGGAGAAGATGTTCGACGGCTTCGACCACACGCGTTACCGCGACGAGGTCGAGCAGCGCTGGGGCAGCGACGCGTACGCGCGAAGCGATGCCTGGTGGAGCGGAATGGATGCCGCCGAGAAGGCGACGTGGCAGGAGCGCACCGCGCAGCTGGCGCGCGACTGGGTCGCCGTCGCAGAGAGCGGCGTCGCACCCGGCTCGGACGAGGCGCAGGCGCTCGCCGCCCGGCACGTCGCGTGGCTGCGGAGCGTTCCCGGCACGCCGGCAGCCGACCCGGGCGGCGACGTGAGGGGATACGTCCTCGGCCTCGCCGACATGTACGTCGCGGACCCGCGTTTCGGCGCGAACTACGCGACGGCAGCCGGCGGCACCGAAGGCGCTGAGTTCGTGCGCGACGCGCTGCGCGCTTACGCCGACGCGCACCTGCCCGGTGCGCACGCGTGACGGTCGGAAACGACGGATGCCGCGACCCCGAGGGGCCGCGGCATCCGTGTCATGAGACGGAAGTCAGGGGCGCCGACTTCCGCTGATCACCCGGAACAGCAGAGCGATGAGCGCGATGATGCCGACGATCAGCGCCACCCACAGCAGCCAGCTGAGGGCTTCACCCAGACCGCCGACGATCGCGAGCACGATCGCGACGACGATGATGATGATCAGTGCGAGGTTCATGAAGGGCTCCTCTTCAGTGGTCGACTGCGCGCGGGGTGCGGCGGCCGGATGCCTCGTGGGCACAATGACGACAGTGGCACCGGAACGGCGCCGGCCCCAGGGGGTTGACGGCGTCAGAAATCCGGTGGTAGGTCCATGCGACGGCGTCGCGAGCTGTCGTGTCCGGGGCTCGCCCTCGTGTCAACCCCGCTTCACAGCCACGCGCTCGGCAGTAGCGTCTCGATATTCGAACGGAGGAGGTCGTCATGCCCGAAGGACGCGGGTCGAACCTGAAGAACCCCGATATGTACGAAGAGCTGCGCAAAGACGGTGCGTCGAAGGAGAAGGCCGCGCGCATCTCCAACGCCGCGGCGAACGAGGGCAAGAGCACCGTCGGCCGTCGCGGCGGCGAGTCGGGCAGCTACGAGGACTGGACCGTCGACGACCTGAAGAAGCGCGCCAAGGAACTGGGACTGAGCGGCTACTCCGACAAGCGCAAGGCGGAGCTGATCTCCCTGCTGCGCAACCACTGACCGTCGATGGTGCGACTGGTCCGGGTTCATCCGACCGATGACCCGGGGATCACCCGCGTGCGCTCGCGCAACGGATTCCGCTACGTCGACCCGAGCGGAGACGACATCGGGGCAGAGGATCGTCGGCGCGTCGAACAGCTGGTGATCCCGCCGGCGTGGGAAGAGGTCTGGGTGTGCACCGAGGACTGCGGGCACATCCAGGCGGTGGGCATCGATGATGCCGGGCGTCGCCAGTACATCTACCACCCGAAGTGGCGCGAGCGTCGCGACAGCCGCAAGTTCGCCCGCGCGCTGGATCTGGCCGGCGCGCTTCCGCACGCGCGACGGCAGGCGACGACCGCCTTGCGACGCGACGCGCTCGATCGGGAGAAGGTGCTCGGAGCGGCGTTCAAGCTGCTCGACGAGGGAGCCCCGCGCATCGGCTCCGCCCGCTACCTCGAACGCCACGGCAGCCGAGGGCTGACGACCCTGCAGCGGCGCGACGCCGAGGTCGACGGCACGGTGGTCACGCTGTCCTTCCCGGCCAAGAGCGGTCAGCGCGCGCACATCCAGATCGACGACGCCGACCTCGCGCCGGTGATCGCCGACCTCGCGGCCGGTCGCGCGCGTTCGCACCTGCTCTCCTACCGGAAGGGTCGCCGACGCGCCCCGCTCAGTCCGACCGACGTCAATGCGCACGTGCGGGCGCTCACCGGCGGGCTGTTCACGGCGAAGGACTTCCGAACGCTCCGCGGCACCATCCTCGCCGCCGAGGCCCTTGCCCGCATGGGAACGGTGGACACCGAGCGTGAGCGCAAGCGCGCCGAAACGCTCGCCGTGCGTGCCACCTCCGAGGCGCTCGGGAACACCCCGGCCGTCGCCCGCGCCTCGTACATCGATCCGCGGGTCTTCCGCCGGTACGCCCGAGGTGACCTGCTCGACCTGTCGGTGCGGCCCGAGTCGGCGATCCGCAAGCTCATCCTCGGCTGACGGTCCGGACTATCGTGGGCGCGTGACCCGATCCCCGCTCGTGCGCCCGCGCATGCTCGGCGCGGTCGTCGCGGGAGGAATCCTCGGCGTGGCGTTGCGGGAGCTGGCGCTGCTCCCGTTCGCCGGGCAGGCCACGACGCCGCTCCTCGTCGCAACCGTCGCGGTGAACGTGGCCGGATCGTTCCTCCTCGGCTTCGTTGTCGCCGCGCTCGGCGACCGGCACCCGCTGTGGCGGGCCTTCGCGGGCACCGGGGCGCTCGGGGGGTTCACGACGTACAGTGCGTTCGCGGTGGCCGGGGCGCAGACCCTCGCGGTCGCGCCGCTGTGGGGGATGCTGCTGGTGGCCGGCGCCGTCACGCTCGGCCTGGTCGCCGCGATGGCCGGGGTGGCGATCACACGCCGATGGCGCTTGCGTCAGGGGAACGCCGCATGAGCGTCGGACTGTTCCTGATCGTCGCCGCGGCCGGAGGGGCCGGCGCGGGCCTCCGCTACCTCGTGGATGTGCTCGTCACGGCGCGCACGCCCGCGAGATTCCCGCTCGGCATCTTCGTCGTCAACGCCGTCGGGTCGTTCGTCCTGGGGCTTGTCACCGCATTCGCCGGCCAGGTGTTCCCGGGCGACGTGGCCACGATCCTCGGGACGGGGCTGCTCGGGGGCTTCACCACCTTCAGCACCGTCTCGGTCGACACCGCGCTGCTGTTCGGCGACGGCGAGGCGCGGCGCGCCTGGCTCAACGTCGCCGGCACCGCGGTGGTGTGCGTGGCCGCAGCCGCGGTCGGAATCGGTCTCGGCGCGCTGGTGATGTGAGGTTCTGCTTCGGGGGATATCCCCCGGAGATCACGGGTGCAGCCCGTGAAATACTGAACCGGATACATCCGAGTATCGTCGCCCGCACCGCAGCCCCCTTTCAAAGGTCACACGTGTCGAATCTCGCCGTCCTGAGCCTCAAGAACCGCGCGCTGATCGCTCTGATCACCATCGTCGCCGCCATCTTCGGCGGCATCGCGCTCAACAGCCTCAAGCAGGAACTGATCCCCACGATCGAGTTCCCCGCCCTCATCGTGGTCTCCACCTACCCGGGTGCCTCGCCGGAGGTGGTCAACACCGACGTCTCCACGCCGATCGAGTCGGCGATCCAGGGCGTCCCCGGGCTGGAGTCGAGCACGGCGACCAGCACCACGAACGCGTCGATCGTGCAGGCGTCCTTCGACTACGACACCGATCTCGCCACGGCCGAGCAGAAGATGACGCAGGCGATCAACCGCATCTCGTCGCAGCTGCCCGACGGAGTCGAGCCCAACGTCATCTCCGCGAGCATCGACGACTTCCCGGTCATCCAGCTCGCCGTCACCGGCTACGACGACGCCGAGAGCATCCAGGCGCAGCTCGAGTCCAGCGTCATCCCCGACATCGAAGACGTGGACGGGGTCGATTCCGCCGAGGTCGTCGGTGCGATCGGTCAGCGCATCACGATCACTCCGGATGACGCCGAACTGGCTGCGGCGGGCTACACGCAGCAGGCGATCACCGATGCCCTCGATCAGAACGGCGTGCTCTTCCCGGGTGGCGAGATCACCGAGGACGGGGAGACCCTCACGGTCCAGACCGGCGTGAAGATCACCAGCGTCGACGAGGTCGGGCAGCTGCCCCTCGTGCCCGGCGACGCGGAACAGGCGCAGGCGGGCCTGGTCACCATCGGCGATGTCGCCGAGGTGCAGCTCACCGAGGACCCGCAGACGAGCATCTCCCGGGTCGACGGCGAACCCGCCCTCACGATCGCCGTCACCAAGCTCCCCGCCGCGAACACGGT
>NZ_DEPK01000177.1:0-5862 GCF_002358725.1 Microbacterium sp. UBA3394 | reverse complement strand
GATCTGGTGCGATCAGGTGAGGGTCTCGCGCCGCCACAGGCCGGCGCAGGTCGCGAGATCGGTGCCGTAGTCGGACAGGCGGAGCGCTCGGCGCGTGAGCGCACTCGCGCGGTCGGACTCGGTCGGCTCGTAGTCGTCGGCGAGATGGGTGGATCCGGCAGCCTGGATGCGGCAGAACGCCGCCGCACGCTCCAACGCCACCGCGAAGTCCCCGCTGAACGCGCCGCGCAGGATGACGTCGATGAGCGCGACCAGCTCCTCCGGCCCGGCGGGCGTGGGAGCACCCGCGACGACGTCGTCGGCGGAGGCGAGCTCCGCGCGTCCGCGCTCGTACAGCAGCGCCGCCGTGCCGGGATCGTCGTGGATCATGAGCTGCAGCAGGTACAGCCGCCACAGCGCGCCCGGCAGGCTCGACGCCGGCGAACGCGACCACAGCTCGGCGATGTCGTCGATCCCGTGGTCGTCGGTGAAGGTCACCAGGCGGTCGACGACCGCCGCATCCGGCTCATCGCGCACGCGCGAGAGCAGCGCCTGGGCGGTCGAGTGCGCGGCGCGCGAGACCTCAGCCGGGTCCTGCGCCGAGTAGAGCCGATCGAACAGCTCCGCGGGGCGGCGCACGGGCTCGTGGAATTCCCGGGACTCGTCACTCATGCGTCCAGGCTACGCGCCCGACGACGACGTCACGCCGTGGGGATGACCACGATCGGATCGGTCGACGGCTGTCCGGTCGGCGATCCGCCGGCGGGTTCGATCGTCACCGCGAGGGCATCTCCCGGCTCGAACTGGCCCTCCAGGAGCGCAGGCTCGTCGCTGTCTGCGGGACTGTACAGGCCGGCCGATACCGGACCCTCCCCGCGCACGAACCACAGCTCGTACGTCTGGTCGTCGCCGAGCTCGGGCAGATCGTCGGAGACGAGCACGGCTTGACCCAGCGACTCCGACCAGTAGGCCGTGACCGCACCCTCGCCGCTGACGAGTTCGGCAGTGGTCGCCTCCGAATCCGGGGCGTCCTCGATCTGCTGGAGCGCGACGACGGATGCCGGCCGCGTGAGGTACTCGTTGATCGTGACCGCGCCGAAGCCGAGCGCCACCAGCAGCACGAGCGACGCGGCGAGCGCGAACATGCCGCGCATCCACTTCTGCCGTGCGACGGTCTGGATGGCTTCGGTGCGCGGCGCCGTCGAAGGCTGGGCCGGCGGTGATACCGGGGTCTTGGGGACCTGCGGCGTCTCGGCGATGCGGGCGAAGAGCGCCTCGCGAATCGCCGTGGGCGGCTCGACGACGGGGACGGCAGAGCCCAGCAGGGCCGCGGCATCGGCGTCAGCGGCGGCGATGTGCTGCCACTCGGGGTTTGCGGCGAGCGCGGCTTCGTACGCACGCTCGTCGTCAGCCGACAGGGCGTGCACCGCGTGCCCCGCCGACAGCTCCGCGAACTCGTTCCGGTTCACGCTTTCACCCCCATCTCGACCCGTAGCCGCGACAGACCGTCGCGCATCCTGGTCTTGACCGTTCCCAGCGGCGATCCTGTCATCGCCGCGATCTCGCTTTGACTGTAACCCCCGTAGTACGCCAGGACGATGGCCTCGCGCTGAGGGTCGGGAAGGGCCGACAGAGCCGTCGAGACACGTCGTCCCTCGAGCTTCAATTCGACCTGCTCCGCCACCCCGTCGTATGCCACTCCGAGGTCACGGATGCCGGCGCGGACGTCGCGATCGCTGCTCGCCTGCGACGACCGCACGCGGTCGACGGCTCGGCGATGGGCGATCGTGAGCACCCACGACCTTCCTTGCCCTTTCTTCGGAGCGAACTTCGCGGCGGATTGCCACACCTCCAGGAACACTTCCTGAAGGACCTCTTCGCTCTGCGATCGGTCGACGAGCACACGCAGGATGAGACCGAACACGCGCGAGGAGAGCATGCCGTACAGCGCGGTGAACGCGCTCTGGTCGCCTCCGGCGATGCGTTCGAGGAGTTCGCCGACGTGATCGGTGCGGTCGCTGCCGTCCTCGGGGACGTCGACGCCGTCAATGACCATACGCTCCAGCATGCCTCACGCGCGCGAGGAAACCGGTATCGGTGCGGCCCGCTTGACGTGTGTCGACACCTGTGAACTACCCCGGCGGGACCGAATCCGAGAAAACTCCAATCCACCCGCCCGGGTGTTCCGAACAGCCTGTGTACGCCGCTTCTGCGGACGACGATCCGGCCCTCGCGGCCACCTACACCGGAGGTAAAGTCATGCTCACCAAGAAGTCGCACATCACTGCTGGTCTCTCGCTCGCCGTCGCCGCGACGTTCGCGCTGTCGGCCTGTTCCGGCTCCACGTCGTCGGAGACGATGGACGAGGACATGCCCACCGAAGAGACCACCGCTCCCATGGAGGACGACACCATGGAGGAAGACACCATGGACCCCGCCGCCATGCTCGTCGGCCCGGGCTGCGCCGACTACGCCGAGGCCGTTCCGGACGGCGCGGGCTCGGTCGAGGGCATGGCCATGGACCCCGTCGCGGTCGCCGCGTCGAACAACCCGCTCCTGACCACGCTCACCGCGGCCGTCAGTGGCGAGCTGAACCCCGACGTCAACCTCGTCGACACCCTGAACGGTGACGAGTTCACCGTCTTCGCGCCCGTCGACGACGCGTTCGCCCAGATCGACGAGGCCACGATCGAGACGCTCTCCACCGACTCGGAGCTGCTCACCTCGATCCTCACGTACCACGTCGTTCCCGGGCAGCTGAGCCCCGACGAGGTCGTCGGAACCCAGACCACGGTCCAGGGTGGCGATGTCGAGGTCACCGGCTCGGGTGACGAGCTGATGGTCAACGACGCGATGGTCATCTGCGGTGGCGTTCAGACCGCCAACGCGACCGTGTACCTCATCGACTCGGTTCTGATGCCGTAAGGCTCGAACCGCCGGCGGCCGGACTCGGGGGAGGGCCGGCCGCGACCAAGACGACGCGGTCGTCGACGCTATGCGAGGTGCGTCGGCGGCCGCGTCGCCCATTAGGCTGGAGGTTCACGGGCCTCTAGCTCAGTCGGTAGAGCATCGGACTTTTAATCCGCGGGTCGTGGGTTCGAGCCCCACGGGGCCCACCACCCTCGTCATGCGATCCCGTCTCTCGACTGAGATCGCAGCCCATCACTCCTCGCCAAATCGGCCGCGTGTCAGCTATTCGACAACACCCGGGGAGCCTTCAAACCCGCGAGAAGCGCGAAGGCCCTGCCGCAGCTGCAGCCTCGCTCTCGAGGGTGCGCAAGCGAAGCACCTACTGTCGAACTGTGAGTACATCAGATGCCTTCGACAAGCGAGCGCGAGAGGCAGCGCTCGGCACCCAGGCTCTATTCGACACCTTGGCCCATATCGAGGCCGTTTCGTCCCTGGGCACCGGAACCATCGTTTATGACGGTTCACGAGACCCGGACGGCTACCTGAACGAGGATCTCCGTGCAGTGGCGCTGGCGTCAACGTTGGGAATGAAGAGTCTAGATGAGGCGCGCAAACGATTTGCGGGGCTTCCCGGCGCCGTCGAACACCCACCACGCGCTGCCTACATCCAGGCGTACAAGCGCGCGATGTCGCACGTCGAGTCTTCCAAGAGGTCACTTCGAACGAATAGGCACGCACCGCTGACGGAAGGGATGTTTGCGGGATCGGTCGCCATGGAACGCCTCATCCACACAATCTTTTCCGCACACGTTCTCTACCAACTTCGGTTGCGCATCGAGGCGGATGCGGTGGCGCGAGTCGCACTTGAGCAGATCGCGTGGTCCGTCGCAGTCGCTCCGCTGAACGACTTCGAGTTGGTGGCGAAGGTTAAGCCCCAGCGGTCGATATCGGCCTTGAAGAAACTTGTGACTCAACCATCGGTCGGGCCACTTTACAGCTACTTCAGTTCGTCAGCCCATGCCGGTATCGGTCAGCATCTAGCGGTGTTCGACGTAGACGACGACGGGCGAGGCCTGATTCGTCACGGCGTGACAGACTGGGCGGGCTCCGCGCAAGCCATTATGTCGATCGCTGACCTGTGGGTTGTGGCGTACGAGTCTGTGCAGCACGATCACCTTCCGCGGTTGACCTCGGTCATCGACGAACCGCCTTTCACCGCCGACCCAAACCGCCCCTTTCTCTCGGAGATGGCCGACACTATCGACGAGATTCGTCGGCTAGAGGAGGCCGATCATGGGCGTCGCGGCGAAGATGTGAACCCGTAGCTCCGGCGGCAGTCGCGGCGTCGTCGAGCGCGGCCGATGCCGCGTCGAGGTCGTCGTCGAAGAGGTCAGCGTAGGTGTCGAGCGTCTCGCCGTGGACGCGTGGCCCAGCATCCGTTGCGCGGCCTTCACGTTCGCACCGCCGGAAATGGCGAGCGACGCCGCGGTGTGACGCAGGTCATACGGGGCGTGACGCGTGGAAAGGGCGTCGGCGACTCCTCCCCCTCTTCGATCGCACGGAGCGACGCCGCCTGCGCTCGTGCGACGGCGCTGTTGAATCAACCCGTCGTCTACTTTGGCCTGCGCACGTGAATGCGTCCGTCGCCGAAGACGAGCTGCTCCCGACTCTTGCCTGCGACAAGTTGCGCCATCGTGTCGGCGAGGACGCCGGATACGGCACCGGGCGTTTCTCGTGCGTCGTCCCACGGGGCCCACCAACCTCGTCATGCGAAGAGACCTCGGCCACCGCGTGCGAGGATGAGGCGTGCCCACGGTCACAGCTCTCTTCCGCTACCCGGTCAAGGGCTTCACACCCGAGGCGCTGCCCGCTCTCGAGATCGACGCCGGCGGTCGCGTGCGAGGCGATCGGGTACTCGCCTTCCGGTTCGCCGACGCCGTGACGCCCGATTCCGAAGGCGGCCTCGACCACTGGCCGAAAGAGCGCGGCCTCTCGCTCATGCGCTTCGCCTCTCTCGCGAGGCTGCGCACGACGTTCGATGCAGCTGAGCGGCGCCTGCGCATCCACGACGACGAAGGCCTCGTGCTCGACGCGCCACTCGACGACGAAGGTCGCCGAGAGGCGGCGGATGCGATCGGCGGGTGGCTCACCCGCTCCCCCGACGCCCGCCTTCTCCGGGCCGATGGCGTCATGCCCCTCCACCTCGTCGGCGACGGGCTGACCTCGCGCTTCCAGGACCGCGCCCGCGGATACGTGTCGCTGCACGGAGCCGCGTCGGTGCAGGCGGTGGTGGATGCCGCGCCGGTCGCCATCGACGATCGCCGTTTTCGATCGAACATCGTCGTCGGAGACAGCGACGCGTGGGAAGAACTGAGCTGGCGCGGGTCGCTGCGCATCGGCGAGGTGGAGTTCGACATCGAGCGGCCCATCGGCCGCTGTGCGGCGATCTCCGTCAATCCCGACACGGGCGCCCGAGACGCGCGCCTCGTCGGCCTGCTCACGAAGGAGTTCGCTCAATCGGAGCCGACACTGGGTGTTCTTCTGCTCCCCCGACACGGTGGCGGGGCCATCCGGGTCGGAGACGACGTCACTCCGCTGTGACATCCACGCCAGTCAGAGCGCGAGCGCGAGAGGCCTCCGGGCGCACGAGGATCCAGCCGGCCACGCTCGCGACGATCGCCGTGAGCGCTCCGACCGCAAGGGCCGGGAACTCCCGCCAGTCCGATGGCATGTCGGCCGTCGCCCAGAAGAACACGATCAGGGCGGCGACCGCGAACGCCGGCGGGAGCACCCACATCGCCTCGCGGAACGTGCCGCTGGGAAACCGACGGGATCGGCGGACGCCGACGACGACCGCGGCCAGCACCGCGAGCGCGAGAGCGGCGCCGGCGAGGACGCCGATGAGCACGATCGGGAACACCTGGGACAGGCGATGCTGCGTCCACCCGCCCCGGTCGACGGTGAAGGACCCGG
>NZ_DEPK01000020.1:0-6109 GCF_002358725.1 Microbacterium sp. UBA3394 | reverse complement strand
CACCACTCAAACGGACGCGGCCCTGTCACGGCGGCGAGAGCGCTGGAGGTCACTGCAGCTGGCCGAGCTCGAGCATCTCACCGTCGAGGAAGAACGTCGGAGGGGAATGCTGAAGCTTCGGTTGACTCTGGGACTGCCAATGACCCCACCACGAACGGATGCTCGCGGTCTCACTGTCACCGTTCCAGCACGACGGCGAGGCCTTGACCCACGCCGATGCAGATCGCCACGACGGCGACGCCGCCTCCGCGTCGCGCAAGCTCATGCGCGGCATGCCCGAGAATGCGGCCCCCCGAAGCGCCCAGCGGATGGCCGATGGCCAGCGCTCCGCCGTGGATGTTGACCCGCTCAGGATCAAGTTCAGGCCACCCGGCGACGCATGCGAGCGACTGTGAAGCGAACGCCTCGTTGAGCTCGACCACGTCGACATCGGCCCAGGACCGGCCGGCGCGTGCGAGCGCCTTGTTCGCCGCCTCGATCGGCGCGATCGGGAACAGATGCGGATCGACGCCATGCGCCCCGCGTCCCGCAATCCGCGCGAGTGGCTCGCCGGGCAGCGCACCCTCCGCGGCGATCAGAACGGCGGAAGCGCCGTCGTTGATCGGCGAGGAGTTGCCGGCGGTGACGGTGCCTTCGCCGTCGCGCGCGAACAGCGGAGTAAGCCCGGCGAGCTTGTCCACGGAAGTGTCGTCCCGGATGCCCTCGTCGCGTGCCAGGTCGGCCCCTGGCACGTGCACGATCTCGCCATCGTAGACCCCGTCAGCCCACGCTTTAGCTGCCAGCCGGTGAGAGCGCACGGCGAACTCGTCCTGGGCATCTCGGGAGATTCCCCACTCTCGGGCGATCTTCTCCGCCGATTCTCCATTGGAGATGGTCCACTGCTTCGGCAGCTTCGGGTTGGTCATCCGCCACCCGATGGAGGTGTTCCACAGTGTCTGGTTACCGACCGCCGGCCACGGCCTCGGCGACTTCTCCACGATGAACGGCGCCCGGCTCATCGACTCCACTCCGCCGGCGAGCACGAGACCGGCGTCGCCGGTCTCGACAGCGCGGGCGGCCTGGATCACCGCTTCCAGCGACGACGAGCAGAGTCGGTTGACGGTCACGCCGGTGACACTGGTGGGGAAGCCTGCCAGCAGCGCCCCGAAACGGGCGACGTCGCGGTTGTCCTCTCCTGCTTGGTTCGCATCGCCGAAGATCACGTCATCGATGCGCGCGGGGTCGAGGCCCATGCGCGCGACGGTCGCCTTCATGACGACTGCGGCGAGATCGTCGGGCCGGATGCCGCTGAGCGCGCCACCCGCCCGCCCGAAGGGGGTGCGGACAGCATCGTAGACAAAGCTCGCGGTCATGGCGGGCTCCCTTCCGTGGTCGGCCGAGGGTCAGGCGAACGCCGATATTCCGGTGATCTGGCGGCCGATGATGAGCGACTGGATGAAGTCGGTCCCCTCATATGTGTGGACGACTTCCATGTCGGTGAGGTGGCGGGCGACGTGGTTCTCCAGAAGGAGTCCGTTGCCGCCGAGGAGGTCGCGGGCATCCCGGCAGAGTGCACGCGCGTGCTGGCCGGTGAACATCTTCGCGAGCGAGGCCTGTTCGTTCGTCAGTCGCCCTTCATCCTGCAGAGTGGCTGTGCGGAAGCAGAGCAACTGCATCGCGGTGAGATCGGCGAGCATGTTGGCCAGCTTGTTCTGCACCAGCTGGAAGCTGGCGATGGGCTTGCCGAACTGGACACGTTCCTGGACGTAGACCGCCGCTGCCTCGTACGCGGCGAGAGCGTGCCCGAGCGCCTCCCACGCGACGGCGCTGCGGGTGCGGTTGAGGATCGCGGAGACGTCACGGAATGAGGTCGACTTCGCCAGCTTGTTCCCGGCAGGGATCCTCAGTCCGGAGATCTCGATGTGCGCCTGCTGGATCGCGCGCTTAGCGATCTTCCCGGTGATCGCCTCCGCAGAGTACCCCTCGGGATACTGTCCGTCAGCGCCTTTCTCGAGCACGAATGCCTTCACTTTGGCATCCGCTGTGTCGCGGGCCCAGATGATGACGAGGTCCGCAACGTGTCCGAGCCCGATCCACCGTTTGGCACCGTCTATGACATACGCGCTCCCGTCGCGGCGGGCAGTGGTCTCCAGGGCGACGGAGTCGGAGCCGTGATCGGGCTCGGTCAGCGCGAACGCGCCGAGCTTGCGGAGGGCTGCCATTTCGGGCAGCCAGCGCTGCTTCTGCTCGTCGTCGCCGAGCAACGCGATGCTGCCCATCGCAAGTCCCGAGTGCACGGCATTGAGCGTGTTCACACTCCCGTCTCCACGAGACAGTTCCATCGCGACGAGGCCGGTCTGCAGTCGGGTCAGTCCCGGACAGCCGTAGCCCTGGATCGCGGTGCCCACGATTCCCAGCTCGCCCAGTGCGGGGAGGATCTGGTAAGGGAAGTCCGCTAACTCCCAGTACTCGTTGATAACTGGCAGGACCTCGGAATCCACGAATCCGCGCACACGTGTGATGAGATTGCGGTCGTCGTCGCCGAGAAGATCACCGATCTGATAAAAGTCCGTATCCACCGGATGTGCCGCCTTCGTGATCGTCATCTCTCAGCGTCCCTCTTTCCGAATCGCCGGGACGGTAACCCGATCGCCGACGTGGTCTTCATCGTCTTCCGCGACTTGCAGCCACCGTCGGACCGCCTCGCCATCCTGGTCGAGTGCAGGAGGCGCGGCGCGGTAACTCGCGGGGGTGCGGGAGAACGTTATGGGGTTGCGAATGGTGGGCACCGCGTGGTCGCCGGTGCCGGCCGCGACGCTGGGCTCCAGGCCGATCTTCGCAGCGAACTCGACGCCTCCACGGACATCCAGGACCGGCGCACACGGGACCTGCAACGGGCTGAAGATGTCGAACCACTCCCATGCGGTCTTGGTGACCAGCCGCGCTGTCAGCAGCGGGCGCAGGGCGTCTCGGTGCGCGCTGCGGTCTGCGTTGGACGCGAAGCGAGTGTCTGCGGCCAGCTGCGGCAGCCCGATGGCGTCGCAGAACGTAGCGAACTGCGCGTCGTTGCCGATCGCGAGCACCAGTTCCCCGTCATGGGTGCGAAACGGTGCGTAGGGGTAGATACTGGGGTGGTCATTGCCCATCCGGGTCGGAGACTGCCCGCTCAGCAGAAACCCGCCGGTCTGGTTGACCATGCCCGACAATGCGGAGGACAGCAGGTTCAGTTCGACGTGCTGTCCCTCTCCCGAGCGCTGTCGGTGGTAAAGGGCGGAGGTGATCGCGATGCACGTGTGCAACCCGGTGATCACATCGAACACCGCGACGCCCGCGCGGAACCCTTCCGTGTTCGGCGCGCCGGTCACGCTCATCAGTCCAGACAGCGCCTGTGCGAGCAGGTCGTAGCCGGCGAGCCCCGCGCCTCCCGCGGTACCGAAGCCGGTGATCGACGCATAGATCACACTGGGGTTCTCCCGCTTGACGGACTCGTAGTCCAAGCCGAATCGCCGGAGCCCGCCGGGTTTGAAGTTCTCTGTGACCACATCGGCTCGGGCCGCGAGACGCTGTGCGAGGACAAGGTCATCGGGGTTGCGGAAGTCCAGCACCACAGACTGCTTGTTCCTGTTAATGGAGAGGAAGTAGGTCGACTCGCCTCGGTACTCCGGTGGCCGGTAGCTGCGTGTCTCGTCCCCTAGCGGACTCTCCACCTTGATGACCGTCGCCCCGAGGTCCGCGAGCAGCATCGTGCAGTAGGGGCCAGCGAGTACCCGGCCGAAATCCGCGACCAGGAGACCCTCGAAAGGACCACCGGCCACGTCCTGCACCGTCCGGCCATCCGGGAGCGAGCTCTTCATCATCGGGAACACCTCAGTCGTCGTGTTCGTCCAGACTCCCAGCAGCCGTTTATGTCCGTCCAATACCTGATCAGGCACGTATTGATGCTCTAATCTCATGAAACGAGGGCTGTTCCAGAACGGCACACTCGAGGCTCCCCATTTCGACGCCACCCTGGTGGTGTCGAGGCGATGGGGCCGGGAGCGGCCCGCGCCTGGGCGTGATCAGCAATGAGGCTAAGGAGAACCCATGGGTAGCAGGCTTGCAGGCAAGGTCGCGATCGTCACCGGCGCGGCGAACGGGATGGGGCGCGCACATGTGCGCCGCCTCGCCCAGGAAGGGGCGAGCGTCCTCGCCACCGACGTCGACTCGGCCGGGCTCGAGCACACCGTCGCCGAAGCGAACCGTGACGGCGGGACGGTCGTGGGGCTGGAGCAGGATGTCGCGATCGCGGCGAGGTGGGACGAGATCGTGGCAGAAGCCGAGCAGCGTTTCGGCCGGCTCGACATTCTGGTCAACAACGCGGGGGTGCTCATCCTCAAGCCCGTCGAGGAGACCACAGAGGAGGAGTGGGACCTCATCTTCCGCATCAACGCCAAGGGTGTCTTCCTCGGCACCAAGGCCGCGGTGCCTGCTCTGGTCCGCGCAGGCGGGGGATCGATCGTGAACATCTCGTCGATCTACGGCATCATCGGCGCACCGAGCGCCGCCGCGTACGAGGCGTCAAAGGGCGCCGTCCGGCTGCTGACCAAGGCCAGCGCGGTGGACCTGGCCAAGTACGGCATCCGGGTGAACTCTGTGCATCCCGGTGTCATCGCCACCCCCATGACCACGGGGCTGCTGGCGACGCCGGAGTCGACGAAAGCCGTGCTGTCCACGACGATCCTCGACCGGCCCGGCCAGCCCGAGGAAGTCTCGAACGTCGTACTCTTCCTCGCCTCGGACGAGGCTTCCTTCGTCACCGGCGCCGAGTATGTCGTGGATGGCGGCTATACCGCGCAGTGATCTCGGTCGGCCGGGGTCTGCGCGACCCCGGCCGACTCATCCAGACTTGTATGCCAATCCACCTTCCATCGGTACGGATTATGCAATAATCCCTGGATGGATCTGCAGCAGCTGCGCACCTTCCTCGCCGTCGCCGAGGAACTGCACTTCGGACGGGCAGCCGAGCGCCTGCATATGGCGCAGCCGCCGATCAGCCGCGGCATCCAGCAGCTGGAGCGGGAGTTGGGTGCGCGGCTGTTCGAGCGGAGCACCCGCAAGGTAACGCTGACCTCGGTGGGCGAGGCCCTCGTCGCCCCCGCCCAGGAGGTCCTGGACGCGCTGGACCGGGTGAGCAGGGTCGCCCGCGCAGCCGGGACGGGCGAGATCGGTCACGTCCGTCTGGCGTACGCGGGTGCGTCCTCCAACGTGATGGTCGGATTGCTCGCCCGAGCAGTCAACCAGAACCACCCAGGCATCCACCTCGAGCTGCTCAGTCAGCACTTCGCCCAACCGGCGATGCAGCTGCTCACCCGCGGCGACATCGACATCGCCCTCGGCAGGTGGGACCACATTCCCGCCGCCGTGCGCACCCGCGTGATCGCTGTCGAGGAACTCGTCATCGCCGTCCCGGAGACCCACCGTCTAGCCGACGCCGGTGCCGTGTCGATCGCGCAGTTCGAGGGTGAGCCGTTCGTGTCGCTCCAACCGCAGACCGGCACGTTGCTGCTGGAGCGGCTGCGACAGATGAGTAGAGCCGCCGGGTTCAACGCCGATGTCGTCCAGCACGCACCGGACTCGTGGACGCTGATGTCCCTCGTCTCCGCCGAGATCGGCTGCTCATTGACCCTGTCCTCGGTGATCGACAGCATCGCCGACCCGCACTTGCGCTTCCTGCGCCTGACCGACGACGTCGCACCTGTCGAGCTGCGGATGGCGTGGCTGCGCGACAGCGACGACCGTGCCTTGCACGCCGTGCTCCGGTTGTCCGAATCCGTCCTCCCGACGCCGCAGGACTAAGCCTCGATCCACCGATGGACGGGGCGTTGAGCGAGCGTCGTGACGTAGAAATGCCCCTCTGATCAGGAAGAATAGAGCTTGCTTAGGGTTCTGTTCGTCTGGTCGGAGAGGCATCTCGTAGATGCAATTCAAGCACGCCCCCGCCGCAGTGTCTGCGGTGTTCGATGATCCGAATCTCGTGTCGGCCGCGGGGCTGGTGCCGATGCTCCGCCTGGCGCGTTCCGCGGGGTTGGACGAGCTCGCGCGTGAGCGGTTGAGCGTCCCGACGGATAAGGGCGCCAACGCGGGTGCGAAG
>NZ_DEPK01000226.1:0-15321 GCF_002358725.1 Microbacterium sp. UBA3394 | reverse complement strand
GGTCGCGTACTTCTTCCAGAAGCGGGTGAAGGCCTGCCCGAACGACGCACCGTAGAGCGGCTGCGACAGCGACGGCGAGGCGGGAACGTTGGTCACGGATATCCCCCAAGAGATCGGATGCGAATCCGCCCGATCGGGCGGCATCCCTACTGTGCCCGAACCGCGGGCCGCCGTGCGGGATTGTGACGCGGCCCGACACGAAGTCAGCGGTGCAGGTGCGCGCGCTGACCCTCGCGGTCGAACACCATGACGAGCTCGGCGGGCGCGTCGATCGCGGTCATCGCGTGAGGCGTCATCGTCGAGAACTCCGCCGCCTCCCCCGCACCGACCTCGATCCGCCGCTCCCCCAGCTGCAGCAGCACGCGACCCTCGAGCACGAGGAACCAGTCGTATCCCGGATGCACGCGGGGTGCGGGCAGCGCGGCTTCGGGTTCCAGCCGCATCTTCATCGCCAGGGTGCGCCCGTCGACGCGGTTCAGCGCCCACGTCGTGCGATTGCCCGCACGATGCTGGGTGGGACGGATCACGACGTCGTCATCATCGTCGGCGTGGAAGAGGGCATCCAGGCTCACCTGCAGCGCGCCGGCGAGCGGCACCAGCACGTCAAGGCTCAGCGTGCGCTTGCCGGTCTCGATGCGACTGATCGTCGACGCACTGAGATTGCTCCGCGCGGCGATCTCATCGAGCGAATAGCCGAGGGTGGTGCGGATGCTGCGCAGGCGCGCGCGGGCGAGCTTCTCGACGTCGGCGGTCACCATGGGACCAGCATGCGCGCTCCTTGCGAATAGTGCAAGTGAGCATCCTGAATACGCCAGCCGAGCCTACGCTGTCGACATGGGCCACCACCACGATCAGCACAACGCCGCCGCACACGGTGCCGCCGCGCACACCCCGCCCGCGATGACGCGCCGCTGCGACGTCGCCGTCATCGGCGGGTCTGCCGCCGGCCTCGCCGGCGCGCTGCAGGTCGCCCGCCAGCGCCGGTCGGTCATCGTCGTCGACGACGACACGGCACGCAACGCCCCCGCCGCTCACATGCACGGCTACCTCGGGCGCGAGGGCGCACCGCCCGCCGAGCTGCGCACGATCGGCCGCGAGGAAGTCCGCTCCTACGGCGGCGAAGTGCTGTCCGGACGCGTGCTCGATGTGCGGCGCGAGAGCGACCTCTTCCGCCTCGAGCTCTCCGGCGGCAGCGCGCTGCTGGCGCGACGCGTCCTCGTCGCATCCGGCCTGACCGACGAGCTTCCCGAGATCGACGGGCTGGGCGAGCGGTGGGGACGCGAGGTCATCCACTGCCCCTTCTGCCACGGCTGGGAGGTGCGCGATCAGCGGGTGGTGCAGATCGTGACGACGCCGATGGGGCTGCATCCCACACCGCTCATGCGGCACCTCACCGACCGGCTCACCGTCGTCGTGCATGATGGGACGGGCATCGACCGCGACGCCCTGCGGACTCTCGCGGCGTCGGGGGTTCCCGTCGTCGAGACCACCGTCTCGCGCGTCACCGACGCCGATGGCGCCCTCGGCATCGAGCTCGCTGACGGCCGGGTGCTCGCTGCCGACGCCGTGCTCACCGGCTCGCGCTTTCATGCCCGGATCGGCATGCTTGCCGGCCTCGGCCTGCAGGCGGCACCTCACCCGAGCGGCCTCGGCGAGACGCTCGCGGTGGATGCGACCGGACGCACCGCCGTCGACGGGGTCTTCGCCGCGGGCAACGTCGCCGACCCGAGCCTGCAGGTGCTGCCGGCGGCTGCGAACGGCAGCTTCGTCGGCGCACAGATCGCGTTCAGCCTCGCCGGCGACGACCTCGCTACCGGCGCCCGTCCCTCCGGCGTGGAAGCGGAGTGGGACGACCGCTACGCCGGCGAGCGCGTCTGGAGCGGCAACCCCAACGGCGCGCTCGTCGCCGAAGCATCCGATCTCGCCCCCGGTCGCGCGCTCGATGTCGGCACGGGCGAAGGGGCGGATGCGCTGTGGCTCGCCGAGCGAGGATGGCACGTGACCGCATCCGACGTCTCGTCCCGCGCGCTCCGGCGTGTCGACGAGGAGGCGGCACGGCGCGGGCTCGACGTGCGCACCCTGCACGTCGATGCGAACAGCATCCACCCGTACGGCACGGAGGAATTCGACCTCGTCTCACTGCAGTACGGATCGTTCACCCGCACACCCGAGGGCCGCGGCCTGCACGCGCTGCTCGGCGCCGTCGCGCCCGGGGGCACGCTGCTGGTCGTCGCGCACGAGCCGTCGTGGGTGCTCGAGCAGAGCGACCCGGCCGCGCACACGCCCATCTTCGATCCGGCGGCCTACGTCGGCGTCGACGAGATCGCCGCTGCGCTCGCGTCGACCGGCGGCTGGCGCATCGAGGTACACGAGACCCGGCCGCGACCGGCCGGAGCCGCCAGCGGCCACCACGTGGAGGATGTGGTGCTCCGCGCCGTGCGGGAGGAGTGAGCCGTGCGGAAGGCGTGAGCCGTGCGGGAGGCGTGACAGAGTGGAAACGTCTGTCTGGTAAGACAGAGTGTCTGTCTTCTCTCATGGGGGTTTCATGCGTCTTTCGGTGATCGGTTGCGGGTACCTGGGTGCGGTGCACGCGGCGGCGATGGCCTCGATCGGCCACGAGGTGGTCGGGATCGATGTCGACGAGCGGAAGATCACGTCACTGTCGAAGGGTGACGCTCCGTTCTTCGAGCCGGGATTGCAGGAGATCCTCACCGAGGGCATCTCATCCGGGCGTCTGTCGTTCACGACCGACATGTCCGCCGCGCAGGGTGCGAAGGTGCACTTCATCGGTGTCGGCACGCCGCAGCAGGCCGGTGGGTATGCGGCAGACCTCACCTACGTCAACGCCGCCGTCGACGGGTTGCTGCCCTACCTGTCCGAGGGCGACCTCGTCGCGGGGAAGTCGACCGTTCCGGTCGGAACGGCCGCGAACCTCGCCGGCCGTGTCGCCGAGACCGGCGCGACGCTGGTGTGGAACCCCGAGTTCCTCCGCGAGGGCTGGGCCGTGCAAGACACCGTCGACCCCGACCGGCTCGTCGCCGGCGTGCCGTCCGAGGACGGCCACCCCACCACCGAAGGGGAACGCTGCGCCGACGTGCTCCGCGAGGTGTACCACACCGCGATCGCCAAGGACACGCCCTTCATCGTCACCGACTACGCCACCGCGGAACTCGTCAAGGTCTCCGCCAACGCGTTCCTCGCCACGAAGATCAGCTTCATCAACGCCATGGCCGAGATCGCCGAAGTCACCGGAGCCGACGTCACCACCCTCGCCGACGCGATCGGCCACGACGCCCGCATCGGCCGCAAGTTCCTCGGCGCCGGCATCGGCTTCGGCGGCGGCTGCCTCCCGAAGGACATCCGCGCGTTCAGCGCCCGCGCCGAAGAACTCGGCAAGGGCGAATCCGTCGCCTTCCTCCGCGAGGTCGACGCGATCAACCTCCGCCGACGCGACCGCGCCGTCGACCTCGCCGTCACCGCCCTCGGCGGCACCGTCTACAACAAGAACGTCACCGTCCTCGGCGCCGCGTTCAAGCCGCACTCCGACGACATCCGCGACTCCCCCGCCCTCGACGTCGCCGTGCGCCTGCACGGCCTGGGCGCGAAGGTCACCGTCACCGACCCCGCCGCGATCGAGAACGCCCGCCGCATCCACCCCCAGCTCGACTACGTCGAAGACCGCGACCAGGCCCTCACCGGCGCCGACGCGGTCATCGTCGTCACCGAATGGGACGAATGGCGCCGCGACCTCGACCCCGCCCACGCGGCCACCCTCGTCACCGGCAAGATCGTCATCGACGGCCGCAACTGCCTCGACGCCACCGCCTGGCGCAGCGCCGGCTTCGAGTACCACGGCATGGGCCGCCCCTGACCGCACACCCGGGGCCGCCCGGGGCCGCCCGGGGACACCCGGGGCCGCCCGGACGGAGTCGTTGCTGCCCACGTGCCCTAACTCAGGCTGGAGCTAGGTGGCGGGCCCGTCGGGCAGCCTCAGGCACGCGCTGAGCCTGAGTTAGGACCGGATCCGTGGGTGAGTCGGCACCCGGCCCCAAGCACCGGCGGTGTGGACACGGCAACGGCCGCGTCGCCGGGTTCGGACACGAGCAGCCACCGCCTCCGCAACCGCCATGTCACCCGGGACGCAAGCCACCACCGCCCACGTGCCCTTAATCCACCACCATCCGCATGTGCCCTTAATCCACCACTACCCACGTGCCCTAACGCAGGCTGCGAAGGCCTCGCGAAGCCGAATGCGGGCTGGTGAGACCTTCTCAGCCTGAATTGGGGCACGACGGTGCGGGTAGACACGCACCAGGAAGACGTCAGCGCGCCGTTCCGGAACCGGCGCCCTTCGCCTGCTCGCCGGGACCGAGCTCGTCGTCGCCGGCTGCAGCGTCGTCGTCCGCCGACTCGTCGGACGCCTCCGCAACCTCGACGGTGCCCGACTTCTCGACACTCCGCGGCGCCTCGGCAACATCCGAACCCTCAGCGGGGGCCGCATCCGCGACCTTGAGCCCGTCAGGACGGATGAGTTCGCGCACCTCGGCCATGAAGCTCGTCATCTGCTGCTGCTGCCAGCGCAGCTGCCGGGCACGGTCCTCGGCGTCGCGCAGCACGTCGTTGCTGTGTCCCGTGACGGTGTCGACGATCTTCTGCGCCTTCTCCCGGGCGCGGTCGATGGTCTGCTGCGCCTTCATCCGCGCATCGGCGTCGATCTGCTGCGCCTGAGCGCGCATGAGGCGCTCGTAGTCCTCGGCCTTGTTCGAGATGCGCTGCGCGTGCTCGAGGGATGCCGCCACCTGCGCGTTCGCATCGGACGTGATCCGCTCGGCGTGGGAGACCGCCTGGTTGTGCAGCACGAGGAACTCCTGCTGGGCGTCGTCCTGCCGCCGCGTGAGGGTCTCCTCGAACTCCAGCACCCGCGCGTTCATCTCCCGCACGGCCGCCTCGGCCTCGGTGCGCATGTCGGTCGTCTCGCGGGTCACCATCGCCCGCAGCGCCGCCGCACCCTTCTCAGCCTCGGACCGGATCGCCTCCGCCTCGCGCTCGGCCTGCTGCACCTTCTCGGTCGCGTGCGCGGCCTCCCGCTCGAGACGTGCCTCGTGCGCCGTGTACTCCGTGTCGATGCGCAGCCGGTTCTGGTCGGAGTCGTGCTGCGCCTTCTCGACGATCGTCGCGGCATCGGTCTTCGCCTCGGATCGCACGCCCTCAGCCTGCTCGCGTGCGGCCTCGAGCAGGCGCTCGGCCTGCGACGCGGCGTTGCGGATCAGCAGGCTCGCCTGCTCCTCCGCCACACGCAGCACAGCCTCGAACTGCTCGCGGTCGTTGGCGACACCCTCTTCGACGGGAGTGCCGGCAAGTTCCGAGGTGAGCGCCGTCACCTTCGTCTCGGCCTCGCCCAGCTGGGCGGTCGCCGCGGCCAGGTCGGCTTCGAGCTGCGCGTGCGCCTCCTGCTGCTCCGATCGCAGCTTGTCGAGGGCCCCGGCGTTGTCTGCGACGAGCTTCTCGATCTCGGCCTGCTGCTCCGCGCGCATCTCGTCGAGCGAGTCGCGACGCGACTGCTCGGTGGCGGCGAGCTCGTTCTGATAGCGCTGCACGCGCGCCGTCAACTCCCCGATGGCGTCGTCGACCTCGCGGCGTTCGTATCCGCGAAAGGCGACGGTGAACGCGTTCCCGCCCTCACCTGACCCGCCGCCCTGCTCGTTCTGCGAAGACAGAAGCTCGTCGAATGCATCGTGTCGGACGTCGTCGGACATGCGGAACCTTCCAGCGAGGTTTGGGAGGGGGGATGCCGGCCGGCGAGCCGACCCCTCCACCCTGCCTCATCGACCCGTGATTCGCCCGGGGAGATTCCTATGAGATGCCGCAGAGCCACGGCACGTGCGAACCCGACCCGGCCCCGCTAGCGTGTGAGGCATGAACCGTCCTCTCGGAGTCACCCTCGTCGCGATCGTCGCCTGGCTCGTCGGGTTCTTCCAGATCATCGGGGCGATCTTCGGCATCCTCGGCGGACTGCTCATCACCCCGTCGGCGCTGCTCGCCTGGATCAGCCTCGTCGTCGGCGTCGTCACCCTCGCCGTGGGTGTCGGCCTGTGGCGCGGCAACAACACGGCCCGCATCATCGCCACCGTCGTCTTCGTCATCAACATCGCGCTCGAGATCATCGGCATCTTCAGCGGCGAGGGGCTGCTCGCCGGGATCTTCGGGTCGGTGCTGCCGCTGATCGGACTGCTGCTGCTCTACACCAGCTCCGCCAGCCGCTACTTCCGCTCCTAGCCCGCCACGCGGTCCGCCGGCGCGGCCGCCAGCGCCGCCGCACGGCGCTACCCGCGTCCGCACGTCAGCGCGAGACCCGGGCAAGCGTCCGAGACGGTGCTGCGCACACACGGGTTTCGGACACAGCCCCGGGTCTCGGCGACGCGCGGCGGGGCGGACGGGCGGCGGGGCGGTGGGATGGACGGGCGCGACCCCTTGCCAACGGTGATCTATGCGCTTAGACTCCTGGAGGCCATCGCAATCTATGCGCATAGATCCACAGTCGGATCAGCCGCGATTCAAGGAGGAACACGTGAAGCTCAAGACCGCTCTCGGGGGTGTCGCGGTGCTCACCGCCGCATCCCTCGCCCTCACCGCGTGCGGACGTGCCGACGACGGCGGTTCCGGCCCGTCAGAGGCCGTCACCCTCGACGACAGCCCCGCCGAAGGCACCATCACCGTGTGGGCGATGGGCGCCGAGGGCGAGGCGCTCCCCGACTTCGTCGCGGCGTTCGAAGAGGCGAACCCCGATGTGACCGTCGAGGTCACAGCCGTGCCGTGGGACGCCGCGCACAACAAGATCCAGACCGCCATCGCCGGCGGCACGACACCGGATGTCGCCATGATGGGCTCGACGTGGATGGCCGACTTCGGCGACGCGTTCGCGACCGTCCCCGACGAGATCGACACCGGGGACTTCTTCCCCGGCGCCGTCAGCACCACCGAGTTCGACGAGCGCGCCGCCGGCGTGCCGTGGTACGTCGACACCCGCGTGCTCTACTACCGCACCGACCTCGCCGCCGAGGCCGGATGGGACGAGGCCCCGACCACGTGGGACGACCTGAAGCAGATGGCCTCGGACCTCCAGACCGAGGCCGGCAGCGAGTGGGGCATCCGCCTGCCCGCGGGCGCGGACTCGTTCCAGGGCTCCATGTGGATGCCGTGGTCGGCCGGCGCGGAACTGACCGACGGCGACGCCTGGACCCTCGACACCCCCGAGATGGCGGAAGGACTGGAGTACTACCAGAGCTTCTTCGACGAGGGCCTCGCCGACCCGAACGCCGACTTCTCATCCGGCGCGACGGAGTCGGAGTTCGTCTCGGGCGTCTCCCCGATGGTCGTGGAGGGCCCCTTCCTGCGCGGCTCCCTCGAACTCGCCGCCGGTGAGGAGTTCGCCGAACAGTACGCGACCGCCGTGCTGCCCGCCGACGAGGAGTCGGTGTCGTTCAGCGGCGGCGCGAACCTCGTCGTGTTCGACGGCAGCGACAACGTCGAATCGGCGTGGAAGCTCGTGGACTGGCTGAGCCAGCCCGAGACGCAGGTCGCGTTCTACGAGGCCACCGGCGACCTGCCCGCCGCGCAGTCGGCCTGGGACGACCCGGCGCTTGCCGACGACGCGAGCCTGGAGACCTTCGGCACACAGCTCGAAACCGCCAAGGCCCCGCCGGTCACCACCAGCTGGGTGCAGGTGGCCGCCAAGGGCGACCAGGCGCTCGAGCAGCTCCGCCGCGGCGACGGCGACGTCGCCGGCGTGCTCGCCACCCTTCAGGCAGACGCCGACGCCATCGGCCTGGAGTGACCTGACCCATGTCGACCTCGACACTCGTCGCTCCCGGGGCCCGCACGGGCTCCGGGAGCCCGGGAACCCGCAAGGGCGGGCTGCACGATCGGCAGCGCAAGCGTCAGGCCCTCATCGCCTGGGGCTTCGCACTCCCTTTCGTCGCCGTCTTCGCGGTGTTCATGCTCTTCCCGATCATCGGGTCGTTCGCGATGTCGTTCACCGACTTCACCTCGCGCGACATCCAGAGCCCGTTCGCCGTGAACGTCGTGTGGTTCGAGCAGTACCTCACGCTGTTCCAGGATCCGCGGTTCCTCACCTCGATGCGCGTGACGGCGGTGTTCGTGCTCGTCGGCATCCCGCTGACCATGGTCGTCGCCCTCGCGCTGGCGCTCGCCCTCAACAGCGGTCGCGGCAAGATCGTGTCGTTCTTCCGCGTCGGCTACTACGCCCCCGTCGTCACGAGCATCGTCGCCGTGGCCGTGGTCTGGCGCTACATCCTGCTTCCCGACGGGCTGCTCAACTCCGCCCTCGCGCTCGTGGGCATCGAGGGTCCCAACTGGCTGAACGACACGACGTGGGCACTGCCCTCGCTCATCGTCATGGCCGTGTGGCGCAACGTCGGCACCCTCATGATCATCTTCCTGGCGGGCCTGCAGGCCGTGCCCGAAGACGTCAACGAGGCGGCCACGATGGACGGCGCATCCGCGTGGCGACGCCTCGTGTCGGTGACGCTCCCCCTGCTGCGCCCCACCCTGCTGCTGGGCGCCGTGCTCATCTCGGTCGGCTACCTGCAGTTCTTCGAGGAGGCGTTCGTGATGACCCGCGGCGGCCCCCTCGACTCGACCCTCTCGGTCGCCTACTACACCTACCAGCAGTTCGGATTCGGCGAGTACGGCCTCGCCTCGGCGGCCAGCTACGTGCTCTTCCTCGCGATCGCCCTGCTGAGCCTGCTGCAGTTCCGCCTGCTCCGTTCGAAGGACTGAACCGATGACGACGACCGTCCTCGACCGTCCCGTGGATGCCGCCACGGCCGCATCCCCCACCCCGCCCCGCCGCCGCCGGCGCCGTGGCTTCGGACCCCGCGCCCTCACCTACACGGTGCTCACCGTGGGGCTGGTGCTGTGGCTCATCCCGTTCGTATGGATGCTGCTCGGGTCCCTCAAGACACAGGGCGAGATCCTGCAGCGCCCGCCGACATGGCTGCCGCAGAACCCGACGCTGGAGAACTTCGCCGCATGGTTCGGACCGCTGGATTTCTGGCAGTTCTTCGCCAACAGCGCGATCGTCGCGGTATTCACCGTGCTCGGCAACCTCGTGTTCTGCTCGATGGTCGGATACGCGCTCGCGAAGATGGAGTTCCCCGGCAAGCGCCTGCTGTTCCTGCTGGTGATGGTGACCCTCATGGTGCCGGGCGTGGTGACCTTCGTCCCCCTGTTCGTGATGGTCTCCTCCCTCGGCCTGGTGAACACCTACCCGGCGCTGATCCTGCCGTTCGTCACCGCCCCGGTGGGCGTGTTCCTCATGCGGCAGTTCATGCTCGGCATCCCCGAGCCGCTGCTGGAGGCGGCGCGCCTGGACGGGGCGGGCGAGTGGCGCATCTTCACGCGGATCGTCATGCCGCTGTGCGGTCCGCCGCTGGCGACCCTCGGCATCCTCACGTTCCTGTCGTCGTGGAACAACTTCCTGTGGCCGCTCGTGGCCGCCCAGACCGAGGAGATGTACACCCTCCCGGTGGCCCTGTCGCTGTACTCGACCGGGCAGAACGCCACGAACTACGGGCTGCTGCTGGCAGGGTCCGTGCTGGTGATCACCCCGATCATCGTGCTGTTCGTGTTCCTGCAGCGCTGGTTCATCCGCGGCGTCGCGACCACCGGCCTCAAGTGACCGGCCCGGCCGCGCCGCGCATCCCTGTTTCCGACCCGAGACCCCTCTCTGGAGCCCTTCCGATGCAGCCCACCCTCTCGACCGCACCCGACGGCACCCGGTTCCGCGACCTCAACGGCAACGGGGTGATGGACCCCTACGAGGACCCTCGCCTCACGCCGGAAGAACGCACCGCCGACCTGCTGGCGCGCCTGTCGCTCGAGGAGAAGGCGGGCCTGATGTTCCAGACGGTCATCGAGCTCGGCGACGATGGCGACCTGCTCGAGACCCCCGGAGCGATCTCGAAGTCGCCGACCTCGACGGTGATCCTCGGCAAAGGGATGAGTCACTTCAACGTGCACCACATCCCGACCGCACGGGCCGGCGCCCGCTGGAGCAACAACCTGCAGCGGCTGGCCGAGCAGACGCCGCACGGCATCCCCGTGACGATCAGCACCGACCCGCGGCACGCATTCGTCGAGAACACCGGCGTCGCCTTCTCGGCCGGGCCCTTCTCGCAGTGGCCGGAGCCGATGGGCCTCGCGGCCCTCGATGACCTCGAGGTCATCCGCACCTTCGCCGACATCGCCCGGCAGGAGTACTGCGCCGTCGGCATCCGTGCGGCGCTGCACCCGCAGATCGACCTGCCGACCGAGCCCCGCTGGGGACGCCAGGCGCAGACGTTCGGCTACGACGCCGAGCGCGTGTCGCAGATCACGGCCGCGTATCTCGCGGGCTTCCAGGGCGACGCGCTCGGGCCGCAGTCGGTCGCGTGCACGACGAAGCACTTCCCCGGCGGCGGCCCCCAGCGCGACGGCGAGGACGCGCACTTCCCGTACGGCCGCGAGCAGGACTATCCGGGTGGGATGTTCGAGTACCACCTCGCCCCGTTCCGCGAGGCGATCCGCCGCGGTACGGCCGGCATGATGCCGTACTACGGCATGCCCGTCGGCGTCGAGCGCGACGGGCGGGCGATCGACGAGGTCGGGTTCGCCTACAACCGGCAGATCGTCACCGACCTGCTGCGCGAGGAGCTCGGCTTCGACGGCGTCGTGGTCACCGACTGGGAGCTCGTCAACGACAACCACGTCGGCGACCAGGTGCTCCCCGCCCGCGCATGGGGTGTGGAGCACCTCGACGCGACGGGGCGCATGCGCATGCTGCTCGATGCCGGCGTGGACCAGTTCGGCGGCGAGGAGTGCGTGGACCTGCTGCTCGACCTCGTACGCTCGGGAGCCGTCGCCGAGGAGCGCCTGGATGCGTCGGTGCGGCGCATCCTGCTGGTGAAGTTCCAGCTCGGCCTGTTCGACGACCCCTATGTCGACGAAGACGCCGCGGAGCGCATCGTCGGAAACGCCGCCTTCCGCGAGGTCGGCACACGGGCTCAGGCGGAGTCGGTCACCGTGCTCGTCGACCGGGAGGAGACGCTGCCGCTGTTCGCCGCACCCGGCGCGCGGATCTACGCCGAGGGCCTCACCGATCCTGCCCTCGCCGCGTACGGCGAGCGCGCCGCGCGACCCGAGGACGCGGATGTCGCGATCGTGCGGATCGGGGCGCCCTTCGACCCGCGCGACGACCTGTTCCTGGAGAAGTGGTTCCACCAGGGGTCGCTGGAGTTCCCGCCCGGACTCGCCGTGCGTCTCGCGCGCATCGCCGATAGCGCGCCGCTCGTGATCGTCGTGAACCTCGACCGCCCGGCCGTGCTCACCCCGCTGCTGCCGATCGCATCCGCCCTCGTCGCCGACTACGGCAGTTCCGACGAGGCCGTCCTCGCGGCCCTGTCGGGCCGCATCCCGCCCCGTGGCGTGCTGCCGGTGGAGATCCCCCGGTCGATGGATGCGGTGCGCGCGTCGGCGACGGATGTTCCCGACGGCACCGCCGACCCCCTCTTCCCGCGCGGTTTCGGCCTGCGCCCGCTGGCGCCGGCCCCGGAGCCGGTGGCGGCCCCGGAGCCGGTGACGGCACGTCAGTAGGATCTCCCAGGAGAGCGAGGAGCACATGCCCACGAGCCGACCGACCGTCTACGACGTCGCGGAGCGGGCCGGCGTGTCGATCGCGACCGTGTCGTTCGCGTTCCGCCGCCCCGACAAGGTGCGCACCGAGACGCGCGAGGTCGTGCTGCGGGCAGCACGCGAGATCGGGTACGTGCCGAGCGGCTCCGCCCGCAACCTCGCGCGTGGCCGCACCGGGGTGCTCGGCCTGCACCTGTTCGACCTGCTGCTCGACGTCGCACCCGGAACACCGGCCGCCGACGAGGGTCTCGTCGATCTGTCGACGCTCGACCTCGGCGCATCCGTGCTGGAGTGGGATGCCGCCGAAGACGCGCGCGCCAGTGAGCCGAAGGTCTTCCCGCTCTACGTCGACGAGGTGCAGCGCGGGTTCGTGCTGGAATGCCGTCGCAACACCACCGGCGTGCTGCTGCGACGCGGCGGCACCGGGCCGAACGAGATCGCCGAGACCGCCGGTCAGGTCGACGGGCTCGCCATCCTCCCCGGCCACGTCGGCCTCGCCCCGACGGCGGCGCTGGGCTCCTCGGTGCCGGTGGTGATGGTCTCCAGCGGCGGCGGTCCGGGGCACCACGTGCTCGCCGACAACGTCGGCGGCATCCGCTCCCTCGTCGATCATCTCGTCACCGTGCACGGCGCGCGCAGCCTCGGGTGGGTGGGCGCGGCCGACGGCTGGGATCCCCGCCAGCGCCGCGACGCCTTCGACGCCGCGGTGGCCGCCCACACGGGGGTGACCGGCGAACTGGTCGACCCGGTGGACGTCGGCGTCGACCCCGTCTTCACCGCCCTGCTCGAGCGGGCCGATGCCGGGTCGCTTCCGGACGCGCTCGTCTGCGCGACCGACCAGACCGCGCTGGCGGTCATCGATGCGCTGCGCGAGCGGGGTGTCGAGGCGCCGCGCGACGTGCTGATCGCGGGATTCGACGGCATCCAGGCCACGCGCACATCCACCCCGACGCTCACCACGGTGCGGCAGCCGATGGAGCTCATGGGCCGCCTCGCCGCCCATCTGCTGCTCACCGACCCCGGCGACGGCTCGGTCGCGCCGCGCACGGTGACCGTCGCCGTCGCCCTCCAGCTCGGCGGCAGCTGCGGCTGCGCCTGAGCCCGGGCATCGCGGGAGGCGTCGCGGGAGCGGCTGCGGCTGCTGCTGCGGGCGTGGCGGGCGCCGCTGCGGCTGTCGCGGCGCGGGTGGCCCTGTGCGCCCGTTCACAACTCCTCAAGAGTGGGCACCCGAACCGCCGTGCGGCGCGGCTGTGGCGCTTCCGGCCCGATTCTTGAGGAGTTGCGAACCGCAGGGGGCAGCTGCGCAGCGTGACGGCTGCGCGAATCAGGCGTGCGGATCGGTGGCGTTCAGCGTCGCCACCACGTCGGCGTAGTCGCCGCGCTGCTCGCCGTATCGCAGGAACTTCACGCGCTCGACCTGCACCTCGGTGACATCCGGCTCCGCCTCGAGGATCGACATGACCTCGTCGACGAATTCCGCCAGGGGCATCGCGATCGGGCTCTGCCGCTGACCGGGCATGAGGTCGGTGGCGACCGCCGGCGGCTCGAGCTCGACGACGCGCACCGAGGTGTCGGCAAGCTGCAGGCGCAGCGACTCGCTCAGCATGTGGATGGCCGCCTTCGAGGCGTTGTAGCTCGGGGTCGCGCGCAGCGGCGCGAAGGCGAGGCCCGACGAGACGGTCATGATCGTCGCATCCGGCTGGGCACGCAGATGCTCGATGAGGGCGCCGATCAGCCGGATGGGGCCGAGCACGTTCGTGGTGACGATCTGCTCGGCCGAGGAGACGAAGCCGTCGGGGTGGGTCCAGCCCTCGGCACGCATGATGCCGGCCATCGCGATCACGACGTCGAGGTCGGGATGTCGCGCGATGACATCCGCGCTCGCCGCCGCGATGGAGGTGGCGTCGGCCGTGTCGATCTCGACGGTGTCGATGCCGGGGTGGGCCGCGGCGATCTCGTCGAGCAGGTGCCGGCGGCGACCGCCGACGATCACGGTGTTGCCGGCCGCGTGGAATCGTTCGGCAAGGGCCAGCCCGATGCCGCTCGTCGCGCCGGGGATGAAGATGGTGTTTCCGCTCATTCGCATGGGACGAGTCTTCGCGGGCCGGTCAGCGCCGACCAGAGAGCGGTCATCGGGGGATCGACGATCCCTGGATAGAGCCGGTGGCGCGAGGAAGGATGGGGACATGGATCGGGATGCGCTCGCGGAGTTCCTGCGCCGGCACCGGGAGACGCTGCAGCCGGCCGACGTCGGGTTGGGTGCCGGCGCGCGGCGGCGCGCCCCGGGGCTGCGTCGCGAGGAGGTCGCGCAGCTGGCCACGATGTCGACCGATTACTACACGCGGCTCGAGCAGCGGCGCGGTCCGCAGCCGAGCACGCAGATGCTCGCCGCCCTCGCCCGCGCGCTGCGTCTGACCGCCGACGAGCGCGACTACCTGTTCCGCGTGGCCGGGCATGCCGCGCCCGACCGGCGCACCGCATCCGCGTATGTCTCCCCCGCCCTCCGGCGCGTGTTCGACCGGCTCGAGGACACCCCGGCGCTCATCATCTCGACCCTCGGCGAGACGCTCGAGCAGAATGCGCTGGCTGTGGCGCTCTTCGGCGACCATGTGGCCGAGACCGGGTGGAACCGGTACGAGGCGTACCGGTGGTTCGCCGGAGTCGAGGATGCTCGCGCGCACTACCCCGAGAGCTACCACCCGCAGCAGAGCCGCGCGCTCGTATCGGGCCTGCGAGCCGCCGTGGGCGAGATGGGGGTCCGCTCCCGAGCGGGAGAACTTGCGGCGGAGCTCACCACGCGCAGCGCGGAGTTCCGCGAGCTGTGGGAGCAGCAGGTGGTGGCGCGGCGCTTCGCCGATCACAAGACGGTGCTGCACCCGGAGGTCGGGGCCATCGAGGTCGATTGTCAGGTGCTGTTCACCGAGGACCGTTCGCAGGCCCTGCTCGTGCTCACTCCGGAGCCCGGCGGCGACGACGGCGAGAAGATTCGCCTGCTCTCCGTCGTCGGCACGCAGTCCTTCGGCGCGTGACGCCGCGGAGGCGAGCGACCCCATGCCGGGTCCGCGTGTTCGCAACTCCTCAAGAGTGGGCAGCCGCACCGCCGTGCGGCGCGGCTGTGGCACTTCCGGCCCGATTCTTGAGGAGTTGCGAACCGGTGACGTTCGGCCGACCACGACCGAGCCGCCGCGCTACGGTAGGGGCGTGACTGCTCCCATCGATCCGACCGGCACCTCCGCATGGGCTGAGCTCGACGCCCACCGCGCTTCGTTCGACCCCGATCTGCGCGGCTGGTTCGCCGCCGACGACGACCGTGTCGGAAAGCTCAGCTTCCCGCTCGCCGACCTGCACGTCGACCTGTCGAAGAACCTCGTCACCGACGAGATCCTCGCCTCGCTCGTGAAGCTCGCCGAACAGACCGGCGTCGCCGAGCGCTACGCCGCGATGCGCGCCGGCGAGCACATCAACACGACCGAGGACCGCGCGGTACTGCACACCGCCCTGCGGCGTCCGGCCGGCGCCGAGCCGGCGCTCGTCGTCGACGGACAGAACGTCGACGACGACGTGCAGGAGGTGCTCTCGCGCATGGCGGACTTCGCAAACCGCGTGCGCAGCGGGGAATGGAAGGGCGTG
>NZ_DEPK01000219.1:11046-12221 GCF_002358725.1 Microbacterium sp. UBA3394 | reverse complement strand
GCGTCGGCGGTTCTGCGTCCCGCGTGGAGGGGCACTAACTCAGGCCGAGCGGAACGGTGAGGCCGACTTTGGGTCGTTTCGCGACGTTGTCACTCCTGCAGCCTGAGTTGGGGTACGCGAGAGCCCGCGGCGTGGCCGCGGTTACGGTTCGGGCGCCTCGGGGTCGAGGGACGGGGCCTCGTGCGGCCTGCGTGGCGGCCGATGCCTGCGTGACTGCCGATGGTGGGGCGGCGGCGGGCTTCCGCGTTGGAGTGGGAGTCGGAGTCGTTGCACTAACTCAGGCTGGCGGGCGCGGCGATGCCGGATTCGGGCCGATTCGCGGCGTCGGCACTCTCTCAGCCTGAATTGGGACACGCGGGCGCTGCGGCACCGCGGGCCGGTGAACGGTTCGGCGGGTCTTCGGGTCTTCGGGTCTTCGGGTCTTCGGGCCTCCGGGTCTCCGGGTTTCAGACCTCGGCGTCGTGCCGCCTGGCGCGGCCGCCAGAGGGTGGGGCGGCGTCGGGGCGGATCTGGAGTTGTGGTACTAACTCAGGCTGAAGAGGACGGTGAGGCCTGAGTGGCGGCGTTTCGCGGCGTCTTCACTCCTGCAGCCTGAGTTACGGCACGCCGAGGCGGCGGCAGCGGGGCGGCGGGCTGGGGCTGTGGCACTAACTCAGGCTGAGGAGGACGGTGAGGCCTGATTGGTGGCGTTTCGCGGCGTCTTCACTCCTGCAGCCTGAGTTACGGCACGCCGAGGCGGCGGCAGCGGGGCCGGGCTGTAGCGGGGCGAGGCTGCGGCACGGAGACGGCGGGACCGGGGCTGCGGGGCGGGCGGCGGCAGCGTGGCGGGACCGGGGCGGCGGGCCGGGGCTGCGAGGCGGCGGCGGCGGGGCGACGGGGCGGCGGGGCGGGACGGAACCCCGGATGCGGGTTCGAGAGGTTTAGGGGTTCCCCCGGAAGCGCGGGGGACGTCCCGGTGTGAGACTCGATGTACCAGACGACGCACCGGGCACAACTGGGGGAGCCCGGAAGCGGCCGGCGGGATCTGTCGCTTGTCCCGCCGGCGTCTGGGGCCCGGAACGTGTTCGGCGCGAGAATGGATGCGTGAGTGCCGCGACTTCGCTGACCGACGTGCCCGCCCCGACCTTCGTGATGTCCGAGGACGGCTTCCGCCTCGCCACGTACACCTGGGGTGA
>NZ_DEPK01000219.1:0-10664 GCF_002358725.1 Microbacterium sp. UBA3394 | reverse complement strand
TGGGTGAACACCGGCTGGGTGCGCGACCTCACCAGCGACGGATTCCGCGTTCTCGCCCTCGACCAGCGCGGCCACGGGGCCAGCGACAAGCCCCACGAGTCGCGTGAGTATGCGCTCGCGGCCCTCGCCCGCGACGTCGAGACGGTCCTCGACACCTACCTCGTCGACACCGTCGCGTACGTCGGCTACTCCCTCGGCGCTCGTGTCGGCTGGGAGGTCGCTCGGGATCTTCCGGGGCGGATCGAGCGGGTGGTGCTGGGCGGCGTTCCCGACGGGGTGCCGCTGAGCAGGCTCGACCTCGATCAGGCGCGGGCCTACGTGCGCGAGGGTGCAGCGGTGACGGATGAGCGCACGCAGCAGTACATCGGCCTGATCGAACGGGTCGGCGGCAACGACCTCGAGGCTCTGCTCGCGATCGCCGAGGGGCTGCGCGCCTCGGGCGCCGCCGACCCGGACCCGACGGCGGCGCCCACCCAGCCCGTGCTGATCGCGACCGGCTCCCGCGACGCCATCCTCGAGGGCTCGAAGGCGCTCGCCGCCGCGTGCCCGCAGGGCCGGTTCGTCGAGATCCCGAACCGTCATCACTTCAACGCGCCGGGCTCGCGGGATTTCCGCGCCGCCGCGCGCGAGTTCCTCGCCGGCTGATTCGCCGAGATCCCCCCGCACGCGAAACGCTCCGGACGCGCGTCGGTAGATGCACGCCCCACTCCGGTGGCCGCATCATGGGCGGTTCCTCCATGGCCGGCGGCTGCCCGCAGACGTAGTTTCGGCAGGTACCTGCCCCTTCGGGGGTCTGCGATGTTCCGGGAGGATCGATGCCGATCAACAGCCGTCTGCAGGGCCTGCGCGACCACACGCCAGAGGAGCGCCGACGGCGGGTCGTGGAGGGAGCGGGGCTGCCGGCCGACGCGCTGGATCCCCTCGGCATCGGCGGTGGCCTCACCCTCGAACAGGCCGATCACATGATCGAGAACGTCGTGGGGACCATGGCGATCCCGGTGGGCGTCGCCACGAACTTCCACATCGACGGGATCGACCGGCTCGTGCCGATGGCCACCGAGGAGCCGAGCGTGGTGGCCGCCGCCTCCAACGCGGCGCGCATGGCGCGCGGGCACGGCGGCTTCCGCACCTCGCACACCGGCGACGTGATGGCCGCGCAGATCCAGATCCTCGACGCGGTCGATCCCGAGGGCGTGCGGATGCGCGTGCTCGAGGCCCGCGACGAGCTCGTCGCCCTCGCCAACGACCAGGACCCGGTCCTGGTGCAGTTCGGCGGCGGCGCGCGGGACGTGACCGCGCGGGTGGTCTCCACGCGCGTCGGTCCCCAGGTGATCGTGCACCTGCACGTCGGCCGCACGATCGTGACCGCCCTCGATCCCGACGACGCGGTGCTGGCGACGGCCGAGGTCGGATGGGCCTGACGGCCTCAGCGCGGCACATGCTGCGCGAGCGCATCCGCCCCCAGGCTCAGTACGCGCTCGGGATGCTCGATCGCGGCGGTCTGGGCCATCATTCCGCCCATCGAGTGCCCGATGAGGTGCGCGGCGGGGATGTCGAGCGCATCCAGCACGCGCAGCACGTCTTCGGCCATGTCGGAGAGGTCGTAGCCGCCGTCGATGTCTTCGTCGCCGCCGAAACGCTGCGACAGCCCGGTGTCGCGGTTGTCCAGGCGCACGACGCGGAAGCCTTCCGCGACGAGCAGCGCGACGAGCCGGTCGTCCCAGCTGATCAGCTGCGCGCCGCCCCCGGAGATGAGTACGATCGCCGGATCCGCCGGATTCCCCTCGATCTCGAAGTAGATCGAGACATCGTCGACGGTGGTGTACGGCATGCGTCGAATCTACCCAGCCTCGCCACCCCGCGGAACGTGCTGCCACCCCATGCCTTCGTCCGGCATATGTGCTCGCGGCACAGTGGGCGCGGGGGCAGTGGGCGCAGGGGCGACTCCGCGACGCAGCCCTTTCCACCGAGCCACCCCCTTTTCGCCGAGCCACCCCTTTCCGCCGCGACGAAACGGGGCCGTTCGGCGGGAAAGGGCCGGTTCGGATGCGGCCGTGCCGTCGCCGGCTCGGGACTCAGTCCGCCAGCACCGGATGCTCCGCGCCGAGGCGGTCGTGGCCGGGGCGCTCGGTCACGCGGGAGCGGAGGGTGTTCCCCGGAACGCCCGCGCGCAGCCGGCCGCGCTCGCGCAGGATCGGCATCACGAGGCGGCCGAAGTCCTCGAGGTCGGCCGGCTCGAACACCGGTTCGAGGAGGAATCCGTCGAGGTCGGTCTCGGCGGCCAGGCGCTCGATGCCGTCGGCGACCTGCACCGGGTCTCCGACGAGCCGGAAGCCGCGCGTGCCGCGGCCGCGCAGCTGGTCGAGGATCTCCCGCACCGTGGGGGCGTTCTCGCCGAGGAAGCGCTCGATGTTGCTCGTTCCCATCTGCCCGACCGGGCCGCCCTGCTCGAGCACCTGGTGCAGCGTCTTGTCGGGGTCGAGGGCGAGCAGGTCGATGCCGGTGTTGCCGGCGTAGAGGGATGCGACGATCTCGTCCGTCTGCATCGCGTCGAACTCCGCCTCATAGCGTTGCGCATCGGCCTCGGTCTCGCCGACGAAGACGGTGAGCCCGGCCATGAGCTTCACGGCCCGCGGGTCGCGTCCGCGGTCGGCGGCGAGCCGGCGGATGTCGGCGACGGCGGCGGCCGTGCGCGCGGGCGTCGTGGCCTGCACGAACACGCACTCGGCGTTGCGCGCGGCGAAGGCGCGTCCGGCGGGGGAGGTTCCGGCCTGGAACAGCACCGGCGTGCGCTGCGGCGACGGCGGGGCCCCGAAGTAGCCGCGCGAGCGGTAGTGCTCGCCCTCGAAGACGACCGGATGCACGCCCTCGCGCCGCGCATAGACCCCGGCGTCGCGGTCCACGATGCGGGCGTCGTCATCCCACCCCTGCTCCCACAGCCGTGCGGCGAGTTCCACGTACTCGGCCGCCATCGCGTAGCGCGTGTCGTGCGGCACGATCTCGTCCTGTCCGAACACGTCGGCGACGGCGTTCTGCGAGGCGCCGGTGACGATGTTCCAGCCGACGCGACCGCCGGTGAGGTGATCGAGGGTCGCGAAGCGGCGCGCGAGCTGAGCCGGATGCTCCAGTCCGGTCGACATCGTCACGACGAACCCGAGGGTGTCGGTGTGCTGGGCGAGAAGCGGGAGCAGGTAGTCGGGGTCGATCGCGGAGAAGTTGATGCCCTTGGTCGCCGCGATCTCGGGCAGGTCGCCGTCCACGAGCGGGTAGCCGTAGCCGCCGGCGAAGAAGAGGAAGTCGAAGCCGGCGTCTTCGAGCACACGGGCGATGTGGATCCAGTGCTGCGGGTCGAGGAAGTCGGCGCTGCGGCTGCGCGGGTGCGCCCAGCTGAACGTGCCTCCCACCTGCGGGGCGGTCACTTCGAACACGCCGAAGTGCAGGGTCTTCGCGTCGGTCATGCGTGCACCGCCACCCGTCGATGCGCCGCCCCCGGATGGGTGTCGGCCAAACGTGGCCCCGCCCCGAGTAGCCGCTCCCGGAGCGTGACTGTCGGGTTCTCGGCGGCGACGAGTCCGCGGGTGCGCAGTTCGGGCACGACGAGGTCGAGGAAGGAGTCGAAGGTGCCGGTGTGGTCGGGCTGCACGAGGAAACCGTCGGCGCCGGTCTCCGCGATGGAGCGCTCGGCAGCATCCACCACCTCGGCGGGGGTGCCGACGAACGGCGTGCCCATGACGGAGTTGCGCTGGAACTCCTCGAGGATCTCGCGCACCGTCGGCGCATCCGGACCGGTGAAGCGCTCGATGTTCGTGCGTCCGGTCTGCGAGCTCGACACCGCGGCGGGGTCGAGCGGCCGGTCGGGGTCCATGCCCGACAGGTCGAGCCCGGTGTAGAACGCATACGCGGCCGCGGCGTCGTCGAGCGAGCGCGCCTCGGTGACCCGTCGCTGGATCTTGCGCGCGCCCTCGGCGGTCTCGGCGACGATGAACGTGCCCGCGATGAGGCATCTGATCGACTCCGGGTCGCGGCCGTAGCCCTCGGCGCGGCTGCGGATGTCGGTGATCTGCGAGGCCATCGCCGGGATCTCGGCGGCGAGGAACACCGCCTCGGCGTAGCGGGCGGCGAGGTCGCGTCCGGGCGAGGATGTGCCCGCCTGGAACAGCAGCGGCGTGCGCTGCGGTCCGGGCGGCACCGTCAGCAGGCCCTTGGCGGCGAAGTGCGGCCCGTGGTGCTCGATCTCGCGCACCTTGTCGGGGTCGGCGAACACGCCGCGCTCGCGGTCGACGGCGAGGCCGTCGTCATCCCACGACCCCTCCCACAGCTTCAGCGACAGGTCGACGTGGTCGGCGGCGATCTCGTAGCGCTTGTCGTGGTCGGTCAGCGGGATGCCGAACAGGCGCGCGGACGCGTTCTGACCGGCGCCGGTGACGATGTTCCAGCCGATGCGTCCGCGGGTGAGGTGGTCGAGCGTCGCGAGCTTGCGGGCGACCATCGGGGGCTTCTCGACCATCGTCGAGAGGGTGACGGCGAGCCCGAGGCGGTCGGTCACGGCGGCGAGGGCGGGGAGGATCGCCAGCGGGTCGGCCTTCGGGAACTGGATGGCTCCGCGGATCGCCGCCGGCGGCACGGCATCGTCGACGATCGGGTATCCGTAGTCATCGGCGAGGAACAGGAAGTCCACGCCGGCTTGTTCGCAGCGCCGTGCCATCGTGACCCAGTACTCCAGGTCGAGGTAGTCCGTCGACCGGTTCTCGGGCAGCTTCCACATGCCCATCGGGCCTGCGCTCTGGAACATGCCGAGCTTCCACGGTGCCGCCATCCGACTCTCCTCCGACCTGAGTGAACTGAACGGTTCACACTGTAGGCGGCGATTGTTTCGGCGAGGTCACCGGCGGGTCAGAAGCGCGTGCACCGTGGCGCGGTTCGCCGCGCGCAGCTCGTCGGGATCGACGCCGGTGAGGGTGAGGAACTGCAGGCCGCGCCAGAGGCCGACCAGCTGCGTCGCCGCGACGCGGGCGTCGTCGGCGCCGAAGCCGTCGCGTCGCAGCACCTCGGCGGTCGCGTCGATCCACTCGTGGGCGATGCGGTCGGTGAAGGCGTCCCAGCCGTCGCGGTCGCGCATCGCGGTGCCGAACTGCTGGAAGAACAGCCGCAGGAACGGGTGGTTCTCAGGGGCGGAGAGGTCTTCCCACACCGCCAGCAGCCGCTGTTCGACCGGTCCGTCGCCGGCGAGCCGGGCGAACATGTCGCGCAGGCGGGGAAAGAGCTCGAACGCCGCCTGGGCCGCCTCATCCAGCAGCCCCTGCTTGGAGCCGAAGTAGTACAGCACCATGCGGTTGTTCGACCCGATGCCGCGCGCGATCGCGCTGAGGCTCATGTCGATCACGCCCTCGCGCAGGATGAGGTCGGTCGCGAGCCCGAGCAGCCGCGCGCGCTCCGGGCTGTCGCCGGCGGTGGTCACGCGAGCCAGGCGTCGATGGCGGACTTCGCGCGTGCCTTCGTCTCGTCATCGGCGAGGGTGGTCTCGATCGAGGTCCACGCGCACGCGGCGAGCTGCTCGTCGGTCATCCCGAGTTCGCGTCGGCACAGCTCGTACTCGTCGAGGATGTCGGGCCCGAACAGGATCGGGTCGTCGGCGTTGATCGAGCAGCGCACGCCCGCATCCAGCAGGCCCACCAGCGGATGCTCGGCCATGTCGTCGACGACCTCGAGCAGCAGGTTGGAGGTGGGGCACACATCCAGCGGGATGCCGCGGTCGGCCAGTTCCGCCACGAGTGCCGGGTCCTCCGCCGCGCGGACGCCGTGGAGGATGCGGTCGGCCTGCAGGGCATCCAGGGCGTCGCGGATCGACTCCGGGCCCACGAGTTCGCCGGCGTGCGGCGTGGACTGGAGCCCCGCGGCCTTGGCGAGGGCGAACGGCTCGGCGAAGTCGCCGGCGGGGTAGCCGCGCTCCTCGTTGGCCAGCCCGAGGGAGACCACACCGTCGCCGGCGCGCGCAGCGGCGGCACGTGCGATCACCATGGCTTCATCGAGATCGCGCATCCGGTCGATGGTCGGCATGAGTCCGAAGGCGACGCCGTGTGCCGCCGACGCGGCGCGGGCCAGCGCGATCAGTTCGTCCAGCGCCCCCTCGACGGTGCCGTAGCGTTCGGCGTAGAACTGCGGGCTCACGGCGAGTTCGAGGTAGGCGACCCCCTGTGCCGCCTGATCGGCGAAGATCTCATCGGTCAGGAGGCCCAGATGGTCGGGGTGGTCGAGCGAGGCCAGGAGGCTGCGATACGTCGCGCTGAATTGGGTGAAGCCGGCGAAGCCGGTCGTCGGCTTCACCTCGATGCCGAGCTTCTGCGACAGGCGCGTGAGGGTCGCCGGGCGCATCGCCGCCTCCATGTGGAGGTGGAGGTGTCCCTTGGGGAGGTCGCGCAGATCGCGCGCGGCGGGGGCGGGAGTGGTCACGGGATGCTCCTGGGTCGGCGGAGTGAATCGAACGGTTCACACCCTACGGCCGCGATGTTTCCGTGACGTGTCGCGAGATCAGCGGTCCACGCCCGCACGCGACGAGGGCGCCCCGACTGCGGTCGGAGCGCCCTCCCTGGTCGCTGAGCGGATGAGGTCACCCAGCGAGCTGTTCGAGCTCCCGCAGGTGGCGGTAGGCGCCCTTGAAATAGAGGAGGGGCTCGGTGTCGCGCTCGTGCCATTCGGCCGGGCTCATCTCGACGACCTTGCCGATCACGATGAGGTGGTCGCCCGCCTCGTGCTCGGCCCAGATCTCGCAGTCGACCCACATCAGGGTGTCGGCGATGATCGGGTTGCCGGATGCGGCCGGACTCCAGTCGATGCCGGCCCACTTGTCGGTGCCCTTGCGGGCGAACTGGTTCGAGACGGCGCGCTGATCGTGAGCCAGCACATTGACGGCGAACTTGCCGTCGGCGGCGATCCGCGGATAGGTGGTCGACGTCTTCATGACGCTGAACGACACCAGCGGCGGGTCGACGGACACCGAGTAGAACGACTGGCAGGTGAAGCCGATGGGCGCGCCGTCTTCGATGCCGGAGACGATGGTGATGCCCGAGGCGTAGTGGCCGAGCGTGTCGCGGAAGCGGCGCGCGTCGATGGCCGTGGGCGGGGTCGCGGGGTGAGACATGAATCCTCCTTCGACCGTCGGGTCAGGCGGTCACGGGCGCGTCGGCCGTCGCGGCGGCGACCGTGGCCAGGCGGTTGAGATTGCTGCGGTACTCGGCGGCGGCGTCGGCGACGACCTCGTCGAGCTTGTCCATCTGGCTGAGGGCCAGGTAGAAGCCGCGTCCGGGCACGGTCGCGCCGAGCTCCACCAGGAGCGGCGAGAGCGTGAAGGTCGGGCCCATCGCGTGGGTGAAGTCGGCGCCGGTGTGCACCGGGATCGCCGTGACGCCGGCGAGGCCGTTCGCGGGGTATCGATCGAGGAAGGCCTTGAGGAGGCCGGTGTAGGTCGCCTTGTACGTCGGCGACGCGAACACCACCAGGTCGCTCTCGGCGACCTGCGTGTTCAGGGCGGACATCTTCTCGGACGGCCACGCGAAGATCTCATCCACGTGGTCGGCGAGGTCGATGACCTCGAGTTCGTACGAGCCGGGGCTCAGCAGGTGGGAGACCAGAAGCTCGGCCACCTTGCGGGTGCGGGATGCCGGCTTGGGGTTGCCGACGACGACCATGACTTTCAACGACATATGTTGCTCACATCCGTACCGGTTGAGGGGGAACGGAGAGTGCCGTGACTCCACGTAGCGCAGGGGCTGTGGAGCGCACGAGACCTCCACACGCATCCAGGTTCTTTTGGCCCGGAGCGCCCGCAACGGCTTACGCTGCGAGACCGATTCTGCCACTGTCGTGTTTCGGGAGTGTGTCCAAGGTCACGGATCGTCACACGACGCGCGCAATATGCCGTTTACATCCGTGTGACCGACGGGCAATGCACCCGGCGCACACTGGATCTCGCAGCGTAAGCCGCTGTGGACCCTCTCGGGACACAAGACCCCGGGGGCAAGCATCGGGTCTGGAAACGGACCGCGTTCGTTGCGTGCCGCCGATCGACCCGTGCTCACCAACCGAGCGACGTCGTCGAAAGGGAGTCCATCATGACCCTGCTGTACCCGGAACTATCCGAGAGCACGCGCGTGCTCGATGTGCCCACTCACGACCCCGACCATGTGCGCGGGGCGATGGGAAGATTCCCGACCGGCGTGGTCGCGCTCTGCGCCATCGTCGACGGCGTGCCCGTCGGGATGGTTGCCTCGTCGTTCTCCGTCGGCGCGTCGTACAGCCCGCCGATGGTGATGTTCTCGGTGCAGAACTCCTCCACGACCTGGCCGATGCTCCGTCGAGCGGAGCGGATCGGGGTCAGCGTGCTCGGATCGCACCAGTCCGGCGCCTGCATGCAGCTCGCGTCGCGCAGCCGCGACCGCTTCGATGGGCTGGCCACGACCGTGACGGATGACGGTGCCGTGCTGATCGACGGCGCGGCGATGTGGTTCGACTGCGACGTCTACAGCTGCGCTCCGGCCGGAGATCACTCGGTCATCGTGATGCGGGTGCACACCATGAACATCGACGACGCGGGTGCGCCGCTGATCTATCACGAGCGCAGGTTCCACGGGCTGGCCGTGATCGAAGGAGGTCGCGCGTGACCCCGGAGGAGCTGCGCGTGCTGGCGGATCCTGCCGAGGCGGCGATGGTGCACTCCGTCGGCGGCGCTCCCGCCGTCATCGGCACGGTCATCCACGGCGATCAGCGCGGGCGCGAACTGGGCTTCCCGACCGCGAACCTCGCGCTCGCATCCGACGACCGCATCGAGGACGGCGTCTGGGCCGCCGACGTCTACGTCGGCAACGTGCGCCACGTCGCCGCCGCCTCGATCGGCCGCCGCCCCACGTTCTACGCCGCCGGAGGCGTGCGCCTGCTCGAGCCGTTCCTGCTCGACTTCGACGGCGACCTCTACGGCCGCACGATCGTCGTGCACCTGCGCGAGCGGATCCGTCCGCAGCGGCGGTTCGCCAGCGCGGTCGCGCTCATCCAGCAGATGCGTCGCGATGTCGAGGACGTTCGCCGGTGGGCGCAGACGGCGCGCTCGCGACCGCTTCGCACACGCGCGTCGCTGCCCGCGGGCGCCGCATCACGATCACCGCATCGGCATGGGGCGCGGGATGCGCAGCGGCGCCACCTCATCGAGGCGGCGGTGCAGCAGGAGCTCGCCGCCGGCACCGTCATCTCGCACGAGCGGATCGCCGCCGTGTCCGGCGTGCCGGTCGGCTACCTCCGCTGGCTGCTCCCGTCGCTCGACGACCTGCGCGCGGTGGCCCGCGAGGTCACGGTGCCGTACCCCCGCTGAGCGGTCCTCGCTCGCGCCGGCGCTGGGCGCCTCAGGAGCGGTGCGTGCGGTAGTACTCCAGCAGGGCGCGGGTGGATGCATCCTGCGCGGCGATCGCATCCTCATCGCCCTCGATCGCGGGGGCGATCTGCAGCGCGAGCTGCTTGCCGAGCTCGACCCCCCACTGGTCGAAGGAGTTGATGCCCCAGATCACACCCTGCGTGAACGTGATGTGCTCGTACAGGGCGACCAGCTCGCCGAGCACGCGCGGGGTGAGCGCCGGCGCGAAGATCGACGTGGTCGGCCGGTTGCCGGCGAAGGTGCGCGCGGCCACGAGTGCACCCGTCGTGCCCTCGGCCTCGACCTCCTCGGCGGACTTGCCGAATGCGAGCGCCTTGGTCTGCGCGAGGAAGTTCGACAGGAACAGGCCGTGCACGTCGCGGCCGTCGTCCTGCAGCGGGTAGGCGGGGTTCGCGAAGGCGATGAAGTCGGCCGGGATGAGGCGGGTGCCCTGGTGGATGAGCTGGTAGAACGCGTGCTGACCGTTGGTGCCCGGTTCGCCCCAGAACACCTCGCCGGTGTCGGTGGTGACGGGCGTGCCGTCCCAGCGCACCGACTTGCCGTTGGATTCCATCGTCAGCTGCTGCAGGTATGCGGCGAAGCGGCTGAGCTGCTGGGCGTAGGGGAGCACGGCGTGCGACTGGGCGTCGAGGAAGTTGACGTACCAGACGTTCAGGAGCCCCATGAGCACCGGCACGTTCTCGGCGAGCGGCGTCGAGCCGACGTGCTCGTCGACGGCGTGGAAGCCCGCGAGCAGCTCGCGGAAGACCTCGGGCCCGAACTCGATCATGAGCGACAGGCCGATGGCCGAGTCGACCGAGTAGCGGCCGCCGACCCAGTCCCAGAAGCCGAAGGCGTTGTCGGTGTCGATGCCGAAGTCTGCGACCTTGGGCAGGGCGGTCGACACCGCGACGAAGTGGTGAGCCACCGCGTCGGTCTTCGCCGCATCCGAGCCGTCGATGGCGCCGGATCCTTCAAGGCCCGCCCACAGCCAGTCGCGCGCGAGCCGGGCGTTGGTGAGGGTCTCGAGCGTGGTGAAGGTCTTCGAGGCGACGATGAAGAGGGTCGTCTCGGGATCGAGCCCCTTGGTCTTCTGGGCCATGTCGGTCGGGTCGATGTTCGACACGAACCGAGCCTGGATGCCGGCATCGGCATATGGCTCCAGCGCGGCCGAGATCATCACCGGGCCGAGGTCCGAGCCGCCGATGCCGATGTTGACGATATGGGTGACCTTCTTGCCGGTCACGCCCTTCCATTCCCCGCTGCG
>NZ_DEPK01000178.1:0-4785 GCF_002358725.1 Microbacterium sp. UBA3394 | reverse complement strand
CCCTACCCGAGCGTCGGCGCCACCGAGCAGGTCCTGCTGACCGCCGTGCGCGCGAAGGGCACGACGGAGCTGCGCAACGCCGCCATCGAGCCCGAGATCATGGACCTGATCGCGGTGCTGCAGAAGATGGGCGCGATCATCTCGTACGAGCCGAACCGTGTGATCCTCATCGAGGGCGTCGATTCGCTGCGCGGCTACGACCACCGCTGCATCTTCGATCGCAACGAGGCTGCTTCGTGGGCCTGCGCGGCGCTGGCCACCGACGGCGAGATCTTCGTCGACGGCGCCAAGCAGCAGGAGATGCTCACCTTCCTCAACGTCTTCCGCAAGGCCGGGGGCTGGTTCGACGTCCACGAGGACGGCATCCTCTTCCGGCGAGACGGATCGCTGAAACCCGTCATGGTCGAGACCGACGTGCACCCCGGCTTCATGACCGACTGGCAGCAGCCGCTGATCGTCGCGCTCACCCAGGCGGACGGACGCTCGATCGTGCACGAGACGGTGTACGAGAACCGTCTCGGATTCACCGCCGCCCTCAACCAGATGGGCGCCGACATCGTCGTGCACCCCGACGGCCTGGACACCCCGGAGCGCCGCGTGCCGCGTCGCGCGCTGGAGCAGGCGGCCGTCATCAACGGACCCACGCCGCTGCGCGGGGCGGATGTCGTCGTGCCCGACCTCCGCGGAGGGTACAGCTACCTCATCGCCGCGCTCGCCGCCGAGGGCGAGTCGATCGTGCGGAACGTCGACATCCTGCGCCGCGGCTACGAGAAGCTGTTCGCAAAGCTCGACGCCCTGGGCGCCGAATTCGACATCATCGGATGACCCGGTGACGTCGCCTCGCCCGCGCGCCTCGACGGAGAAGACGCGCCCCAGCATGTTCTGGCCGCTCGCCGCGATCATCGTGCCGCTGACCGGACTCCTCGCCAAGATCGAGGTCATCGACGGTCACAAGCTTCCGCGCGAGGGTGCTTACGTGCTGGCGCCGAATCACAACAGCGAGTTCGATCCGATCATCGTCGCCGTCGCGACGTGGCGCATGGGCCGCGCACCGCGCTTTCTCGCGAAGGAGAGCCTGTTCCGCGTGCCGGTGCTCGGCTGGGCTCTGCGGACGACGGGCATGGTGCCGGTCGCACGCTCCGCCTCCGCGTCATCGTCGCGTGCGACTCTCGAGGCGTCCACCGAGATCGTCGCCAACGGCCGCGGCGTGATCGTCTACCCGGAGGGATCCCTCACCCGCGACCCCGACCTGTGGCCGATGCGCGGCAAGACCGGAGCGGTGCGGCTGGCCCTGGCCGGCGGCATCCCCGTCATCCCCGTGGCGCAGTGGGGGACTCAGCAGATCCTGCCGCGCTACGGGAAGCTCAAGCTCTGGCCGCTGCGCCGTCGGGTCCGGGTGGTCGTCGGCGATCCCGTCGATCTGACGGCCTACGCCGCGCGCGACGGGCAGGCGGCCGCCCTCATCCCCGCGACCGACGTGGTGATGGGCGAGATCTCCCGCCTGCTGGCGACCCTCCGCGACGAGCCCGCACCCGCCGAGCGGTGGGACCCGAGTGCCCACGGGCAGAAGGAGACCGGACGCCTTGAGTCGTAAGCACGAGGCGACCTTGCCGCGCGTGGCGGTCATCGGCGCCGGGAGCTGGGGAACGACCTTCGGCAAGATCCTCGCCGACGGCGGCGCGCACGTGACCATGTGGGCTCGTCGCCCGGAGCTCGCCCACGAGATCGACGAAGCCAAGCGGAACAGCCAGTACCTCGCCGGCATCAACCTTCCCCGCGAGATGAGCGCGACCGCCCACCTGTCGGAGGCGGTCGAGGGAGCCGAACAGATCTATCTGTCGATCCCGAGCCAGTCGGCTCGGCAGAACCTCAAGGCTCTGCGTCCGCTCGTGGCGGCGACCGATGTTCCGATCGTGTCGCTCATGAAGGGCGTCGAGCGGCGCAGCGGCCTGCGGATGAGTCAGGTCATCGAGCAGGAGCTGGTGTGCGATCCGGCGCGGATCGCCGTGGCGTCGGGACCGAACCTCGCTCTCGAGATCGCCCGCGAGCAGCCGACGGCCGCGGTGATCTCCTCGCTCAGCCAGGACACCGCCGACGCCGTCGCGCGCCGTGCCAGGAATCGGTACTTCCGAAGTTTCGTGAACACCGATGTCATCGGAACCGAGTTCGGTGGCGTGCTGAAGAATCTCATCGCGGTCGCGATCGGGATCGTCGACGGCGTGGGATACGGCGAGAACACCAAGGCGTCGATCATCACCCGCGGTCTGGTCGAGATGACCGACTTCGCGGTCGCGCAGGGCGCGCAGCCCGAGACCCTCCAGGGCCTGGCAGGCCTCGGCGACCTGATCGCCACCTGCCAGTCGCCCCTGAGTCGGAACAACACCGCCGGGCGGCTGCTCGGACAGGGTTACAGCTTTCAGGACGTGGTCAAGCAGATGGAGCAGACCGCCGAAGGCCTGGCGTCGGTGGCTCCGGTGCTCCAGCTGGCCCGTGAGGCCGGTGTGCAGATGCCCATCGTCGAGCAGGTCAAGCGCGTGCTGGATGGCACGATGGACCCGCGCGAGATCGCGCCGCACCTGACGACCGACGACGACGACCCCCAGGGGGAGAGGACGCAGAATGGACAAGCGGGCGGTGGCGGTGCTCTTTGGAGGTCGCTCCAGCGAGCACTCGATCAGCTCCGCGACGGCGGGCGGCGTCCTCCGCGCGATTGACCGGGACCGCTTCGACGTCATCCCGATCGGGATCACCCGTTCCGGCGCCTACGTGCTCGAGGACGACGACCCCGAGAAGTTCGCCCTCGACCCGAGCCGCATGCCCGAGGTCGTCGACAACGGCACACGCATCGTCTGGCCGGATTCCGCCGAGACCCGTGAACTGCGGGTGCGGGATGCCGCGGGCGAGCGTTCGCTCGGCCGAATCGACGTCGTGCTGCCGATCCTCCACGGGCGATTCGGGGAGGACGGGACGGTGCAGGGGTTCCTCGAGCTCCTCGGCATCCCCTACGCGGGCGCCGGGGTGCTGATGTCGGCGATCGGCATGGACAAGCACACGACCAAGAGCGTGCTGAAAGCGGCGGGCGTGCCCGTCGTTCCATGGGTGACGGTGACCCGCGCCGATCTCGACCGAGACCGCGCGCAGATCGAGCATCGCGTGCGTGCCCTCGACCTCCCCGTGTTCGTCAAGCCGGCGCGCGCCGGATCGAGCGTCGGGGTGACCAAGGTGGCGGACCTGTCTGACCTGGACGCCGCGTTCGAAACCGCCTTCGCCGAAGACGACACGGTGCTCGTGGAGAAAGCCGTGACGGGTCGCGAGATCGAGTGCGGCGTGCTGCCCGGGCGCGACGGCGGTCTGCCGCGCGTGAGCCTGCCCGGGGAGATCGTGATCACGGGACGCGAGTTCTACGATTTCGAGGCCAAGTACCTCGGCGCGCCCGGGGTCGAACTGGTGTGTCCGGCCCAGCTGCGCGACGGCGAGATGGCCGAGATGCAGCGCGTCGCGGCCCGCGCCTTCGAGGCCGTGGGCGGCGAGGGTCTCGCTCGCGTCGACTTCTTCTTCACCGGCACCGACTTCTTCGTCAACGAGGTGAACACGATGCCCGGCTTCACCCCGATCTCGATGTTCCCCGCCTGCTGGATCGCGACCGGCATGACCTACACCGAGCTGATCTCCGAACTGATCGACGGCGCGCGCGAGCGCTGAGCCGACCGCTCAGGGCAGCAGCGTGTCGGTGGTCGTGCAGTAGCTCTCGGCCGGCAGCTGCTCCACGAGGGGACCGAGGGAACCGAGCACTTCGTTGGGGGAGACCGTCTCGTTGTCGACGAAGACCTCCACCGCCGGCGTGCGCCCGTAGCTCGTGATCAGGTAGGTCGGGGCCTGCGAATCGTCGACGATCCAGTCGACGCCGCCGATGGTGATGCACTGCGCCTCTGTGGGCCCGGGAGGGGTGACCCCGCACGTGAGCAGCACCGCGGCGGGGTCTCCCCACGCTCCCGTCGACTGGGCGTCGGTCCACCGCCGATCCTGACCGTCGAGCGCGTCGGGAAGGCGCACGATCACGTCGGCGCAGAGAGGGTCGTTGGCGTCGGCGGCGGGGTCGAGGGCGACCGTCGACGAGCAGCCGGCCAAGAGGGCGACAGCGAGTGAGACGCCCACCGTTCCGCTGGCGATGCGGCGCGACGGACCACGGGAGGTGAGCACCCGTCCACGCTACCCGGCGATCCTGCGAGCCGCCCGCCGATAGCGTGGAGTCATGACCGACAGCCGCACCGTGGGACAGCTGGGCGAGATGCAGGTGCTCGCGCGCATCCTCGACCACCTCGGGACCTCCGCGGCGGAAGTGGGCCCGGGGGATGACGCCGCGGTGCTCCCGCTCGCGGACCACCGGGTCGTGGCGACGACCGACACGCTCGTGCACGGGCCGGACTTCCGTCTGGCCTGGTCCAGCGGCTTCGACCTCGGGTGGAAGGCCGCGGCGGTGAACCTGGCCGACGTGGCGGCCATGGGTGCACGCCCCGTCGCGCTGCTGGTCGCGCTCGCGATGCCCGACGACACGTCGATGGACACCGTCGCCTCCCTCGCCGACGGTCTGCGGGCCGCGTGCGAGACCCTGGCGCCCGGCAGCCGCGTGGAAGGCGGCGACCTCACCGCGTCCGACACCCTGACGATCGCCGTCACCGCGCTCGGCACCCTCGAGGGTCGGGAACCGGTGCGGCGCAGCGGGGCGCACGCGGGCGACGTCGTCGCCGTCGCGGGGGAGATCGGCCCTGCTGCGCGCGGCCTCGG
>NZ_DEPK01000113.1:0-5410 GCF_002358725.1 Microbacterium sp. UBA3394 | reverse complement strand
AGGGCGGGCATCGGCTTCACGCGTCTGGACGGCTCCACCGCCGACCGGTCGGGTGTGGTCTCGGCCTTCCGGGCGGGCGAGACGCCCGTCTTCCTCATCAGTCTGAAGGCGGGCGGCTTCGGGCTGAACCTCACCGACGCCGACGTCGTCATCCTGCTCGATCCGTGGTGGAACCCCGCCGCGGAAGCACAGGCGGTCGACCGCGCCCATCGCCTCGGTCAGAGCCGACCGGTGATGGTCTATCGCCTGATCGCCTCGGACACCATCGAGGACAAGGTGCGCGCCCTCCAGCAGCGCAAGGCCCGCCTCTTCGGCGCGGTGCTCGACGATGACGATCTGTTCGCCCGCTCCCTGGACGCGTCCGACATCCGCGGTCTGCTGGAGACCTGATCGGCCCGGACGGAGCGTGCACACAGCGACGCGGGCATCGCGCGCCGTAGAATCGTTGGGCGTTCGACACAGGAGGAACTCATGCGGATCACGGGCCTCGGCCACGCCGGGATGTTCATCGAGACGGCCGGCGGCAGCATCCTCTGCGACCCCGTCATCGGCCCGAGCTTCTACGGTTCGTGGTTCCCGTTCCCCGACAACCGCGCTCTGGACTGGCAGCGATTCGGGCAGGCGGACTTCCTCTACGTCTCGCACCGTCACCGCGACCACTTCGACCCGGCGCTGCTGCAGCAGTACGTGCCGAAAGACATCCGCGTGCTGCTGCCGGAGTACCCGACGGACGATCTCGAGCGGGACCTGCGGCGTCTGGGATACGAGAACATCGTCTACACGCGGGCCGGTGAGACGCTGCGCTACGGGGACCTCAAGATCATGGTGACCCCCCTCCGCGCACCCTCCGACGGCCCCATCGGCGACTCCTCGCTGTCGGTCGACGACGGCACGGCCAGCATCCTCAATCAGAACGACTCGCACCCGCTCGATCTCGACGCGCTCATGTCGTTCTCCCGCCCGGAGGCCTACTTCACACAGGTTTCGGGCGCCATCTGGTGGCCGATGGTCTACGACCTGCCCCAGGACGCGAAGCAGAACTTCGCGAAGCTCAAGCGGGATGCGCAGAACAAGCGTGCGATGTACTACATCGAGAAGGTCGATGCTCCGCACGTGTTCCCGATGGCCGGTCCGCCGATGTTCCTTCGCGAGGAGCTTTTCCGCTACAACGGCACGGGCCTTCACGATGATGCAATCTTCACCGACCAGCGGGAGTTCCTCCGGCACATGAGGGAACAGCGTCCGGACCAGAAGGGCTACGAGTTCGTACCGGGCACGGTGGTCGAACTGGTGGACGGCGAGCTGTCGGTGACGCAGGCGCTCTACACCGACGACGAGATCGATCGGATCTTCGACGACAAGTGGGCCTATCTCGCCGAGCAGCGCGACGCCCGCCAGGAGGAGATCCGAGCGGAGGTCGCCTCGCGGGCCGAGGTGCTCCCGCCCGAGGAGATGCTCGCCGCGATCAAGGCCTGGTGGGAGCCGCTGCTGCGCCGTGCTCGCACGATCCGCAACGGGGTGGGCGGCAACGTCCGGTTCCGCATCGGCGAGCTGGACATGGTCGTCGATTTCCCCAAGGCCAAGGTGCGGGAGTACGCGGGGGAGGAGTGCGTCTACTGGTACACCATCCCCGCCGACCTCGTCTCGACCAACATCGCCGACCACGAGATCGACTGGTCCAATTCGATCTTCCTGTCGATGCAGTTCGAGGTCGGCCGCAGCGGAAAGTTCAACGAGTTCCTCACGACCTTCCTCAAGTGCCTGTCCCGCGACCGGATCGAGTACGTCGAGAACTGGTATGCCGAGCAGTCCGACCAGACCGAGGACGTGCAGCTGGAGGACTGGGTCGTGCAGCGACGCTGCCCCCACCTCCGCGCGGATCTGACCAAGACCGGCAAGATCGAGGACGGCGTGCTGACCTGCTCGCTCCACGACTGGAAGTGGGATCTCGCGACGGGCCGATGCCTGACGACGCAGGGGCACCCCATCCGTGCCGGGCGTGCCGACGAACAGGCGGACGCCCCGGCCGCCTGACCGTCCGGGAGCGTCGAGCCCTCGCTCAGTCCCGCGTGTACCGGCGGGCGCGGCCGGAGATCCCCGCGAAGTGGAATGCGCCCGCGGACACCGGGTCGACGGCGAGGTCCGTCGATGTGTCGCGGGGAACCCGGCGATGCAGCTCGCGATACTCCTCGACACTTATCGGGATGCGCGCATCCAGCAGCGCCTCGGTGCGCTCCCGGCGCGCGGCCGCACGGTAGCCGGGCCGCACCACGCCGGTGAAGAACTCTCCCACCGCTCCCGAGCCGTAGCTGAACAGACCGATCCTGGAGCCGGTGAGGTCGTCGTCCGAGTCGAGGACCGCCGCGAGGGCGACGTAGAGCGACGCGGTGTAGCTGTTGCCGATGCGTCGGTTGTAGCGCGTGGACGGCAGGAAGGTGTCGAGCCCGAGCTCGACCCCGGTGTGCTCGGCGAGCTTGCGATGCGCCTTCTCAGCCATGCGCGTGAACGGCTGGTGGTGGCAGAAGGCGTCGATCTCGCTCGCCGCCACGCCGCCTTGAGCGCGGTAGTCGTCCCATGCCCCCGTGAAGGCGTCGAGGTACGCGTCGATGGAGAGCTTGCCCTCGACCATCGCGATGTCGCTGTCGTTCGGGCGCCAGAAGTCGTCGATGTCGGCGGTCCAGATGCCCGTCGGCGTCGGGATCTCCAGAAGATCGGGGTCGGCGGCGACGAGCATCGCGACCGCACCCGCACCCTGCGTGGGTTCGGCTGCGGTGTCGATCCCGTATCGGGCGATGTCGCTGCTGATGATCAGCACGCGTTCCCGGGGGTCGCGGGTGACGATGCCGATCGCCATCTGGAGCGCGGCCGTTCCGCCGTAGCAGGCCTGCTTGAGCTCGACGACACGACAGGCGGGAGGCAGCCCGAGGAGCCGGTGCGTGAAGATGCCGGCGGCCTTGGACTGGTCGACGCCGGTCTCGGTCGCGAACAGCAGCGTGCGGATGCCCGCGACGCCGTGGCGGTCGAGGATCGGCGCGGCTGCGGCGGCGCCCATCGTGACGATGTCCTCGTCGGGGCCCGGGACGCTCATCTGGTCCTGGCCGAGCCCTTTGTGGAACTTCGCCGGTTCCACACCGGTCGCGCGTGCGAGATCGGCGAGATCGAGCACACGACTCCCGGTGGCGACGGCGAGGTCGTGGATTCCGATGACGGGCGGGGTGTTCATGCTCGGCCTCCTGCGCGGCGTTCCATCAGCACATGCGATTGCATCAGTTCACCGGGGTTGGTCTGTGCCGCCAGCAGCGACAGCTCGCCGCACAGAACCGTGGCGGCGATGAGTCCGGCCAGCCGTCGCGCGCCGGCACCCGAATCCTTCAGCCCTCGGCACCCCAGCCGCTCGAGGGCCGCGTCGACTCCGGGCAGATCCTTGCCGTTGCCGACCGTTCCGACGATGAGATTCGGGAGGGTGCATGAGAACAGCAGATCGCCGTCTCCGCGCCGTTCGGCATAGGTGATGCCCTGTGAGCCTTCGACGATGTTCGCGGCGTCCTGACCGGTCGCGAGATAGAACGCCAGGAGCATGTTCGCGTAGTGCGCGTTCGCCGAGCGCAGGGCGCCGGCGACCGTCGATCCGACGAGGTTCTTGCGCACGTTGAGATCGACCATGCGGGTGGCGGTGGTCCGCAGCTGAGCGTCGACCAGATCGGCCGGGATGAGGATCTCGGCGACGACGCTGCGACCGCGACCGAGCAGACCGTTCACCGCCGTGGCCTTCTTGTCGGAGCAGAAGTTGCCGGAGATCGATCCGTACGACAGCTCCGGGTGCCATGTCAGGATCGCGTCCATGAGCGACTGCGCGGCGAGGGTGACCATGTTGTGGCCGGACGCGTCGCCCGTCGTGAGCGCGAAGCGCACGAACAGCAGGTGACCGACGATCTCGGTGTCGAGCTCGATGAGCTTGGCGTGGCGACTCTGCGCGGCGACGATGGCCGCCAGGTCGTCGAACCGGGCGTCGAGGGCGCGTGACGCGGCGACGGCCTCGGCGGCCGACGCAGCGACGAACAGACTCGAGCGGGTCATCCGCTCGTCGACGACCGACACGCGGATGCCGTCGTCGACGAGGCGGGAGACGCGTGCGCCGCGGCCCACGGACGGCCATAGCGGCGTCTCATAGGTGGCCAGCGGCACGCTCTGCTCGCCGGCGACGTCTCCGCTGAGCTTCAGGGGACCGACCCACCGGGTGGGGATGGGTGTGACGAGATCATCGGGCATTGCTGCTCCTTCCGAGGGATCGCTGCGCCAGAGTCGTGAGGTCGACGCCGCGCGCGGCGCAGAACTGTGCCGTGGCGCCGCTGACGACGACGTCGGTGGTGCGCAGGGCGGTGAGGTCCTCGGCTCCGAGAAGGGCGAAGAGCGAACCGAGATGCATGGTCCACTCCTGGATGCGGTCGCGGAGCGCCTCGGCGCCCCCATCGAGGACGACCGAGAGGAACGACCCGGAGACGCCCACGGCGCGCGCACCGAGGGCGAGAGCGCGCGCGACGTCGAGGGGGGAGCGGACGCCGCCTGAGGCGAGGAGGGTCGGGGCGCCGGCCGGCGCCTCCAGCAGGCACGCGACGGTCGACTGCCCCCACCCTTCGAGGTAGCCGTAGTCACGCTGCGGGCGACGCTCGTTCTCGACTCGCACGAAGTCGGTCCCGCCGTTGCCGGAGACGTCCGCGTACGCCACACCCATGTCGGCGAGCCGCCGCAGCGTGCCCGAACTCAGACCGAAACCGACCTCCTTGACGATGACCGGCACGTCGACGGCGGCGATGATGCGCTCGAGAGAGGACGGCCAGGTCGAGAAGGAGCGGCTGCCCTCCGGCATGACCGTCTCCTGCACGGCGTTCACGTGCACCTGCAGCGCGTTCGCCTCGAGGAGTTCCACGGCGCGGCGGGCATCGTCGGCGCTGCGCTCCACGCCGAGATTGGCCATGACGAACCCGTCGGGGTTCTCCTCCCGCAGCACGCGGAACGTGGGGGCGACCGACGGGTCGCCGAGCGCGATGCTCACCGATCCCGACGCGATCGCCGCGCCGGTCTCGCGCGCGGCGATCGCGAGATCCCGGTTCACGGCGCCGGTCATGTCGCTGCCGCCGGTCATGGCGTTGATGTAGAAGGGAAGCGGCCACGGGGCATCGGCCACCTCGGTGCACAGCGTCACCTGATCGACGTCGATCCCGTCGAGCGCGTGATGCACGAAGGCGACGTCGTCGTAGCCGTTTCGTCGCGGGCCCGACGCCTGCTGCTCCGCCGCGAGGCGGACGTGGTCGTCCTTGCGGTCACCCGACACGGTCGTCTCCCTCGGTCACTGTCACGGAGAGCGCCAGCGGCACGACACCGAGGCCGCGCCACGCACGCTCGAGCGCAT
>NZ_DEPK01000284.1:0-3268 GCF_002358725.1 Microbacterium sp. UBA3394 | reverse complement strand
ATCGCCGAACGCGCACGCGCCGAGATCGCCTGCCAGCCGGCGCTCGCGGCCGCACTCTTCGAGCGCGCCGTCGCGTGCGGCGTGCCGGAATCCGAGATCGCCGCCGCGCACGCGCACGCCCTGTGGGCCGCCGGGGACGGCGACGGGGCCGGACTGCTCCTCGGCGGCGTGGGGATCGACCGCGCTCACCCGGACCACGACCTCGCCGCCGACACGCTCGCGACGACATGGGCCGACCGCGGGATGATGTCGATCGCACACGACACGTACCGTGCGATGCCGCCGGCGTCGGCGCCCGGTCGCACGCGCGCACTCGTCGCCGCCGCCGGCGCCGGCAGACTCGTCGAGCGCGACCTCTCCACGGGCACAGCGGATGCGACGGCACCGGCGGCCCCGTCTGCCCGGGGGGTCGCGCTCGATCTGCTGGATCGCGGCCTGCGCGCCACGCTCTCCGATGACAGCCCCCGCGAGGCTGTGGATGACCTTCGCCGCGCGGCCGACCTGTCGTGCGCCGCCCGGGACACCTCGCCGACGCCCGAGCTTCCGGCCGTCATCGCCGCGACCGCCGCGATCGGGATCGGGGACCTGGATCTCGCCCACACGGTGATCACCGACGCCCTCACCCACACCGCGCACTGCCGCCGCTGGCGTCCGCGCCTGCTGCTGTGGAACGCGTGGATCGCCGTGCAGCGCGAGCAGGTCGCCGAGGCGCGACGCTCGCTGGCCGCGGCGACCGCCGACGGCGCCGTGCTCTCGGCCCGCGACGACGTCATCGCCGCGGCCGTCACGGTCGAACTCGCTCGGCGCTACGACGACGTCGCCGCGCTCGGATCCGCCTGGGACTCGCTCAAGAGCCGGGTGCGCCGTGTCGAACCCGACCTGTACATGCTGCTGCCGCTGAGCGAACTGGTGATCGTCTCGGCCCGCCTCGGCGACGCCGAATGGATGCAGCCGGCCTTCCGCGACGCACTCGCCCTCGTCGACCGGCTCGGTGAGCCGTCGGTGTGGGCGACGGCGCTGCACTGGGCGGGCATTCAGCGCGGCATCCTCGAGAATCGCCCCGACGACCTCGCACCGCACGCCAAAGCACTCGTCACCGCCGCCCGCCGCAACCCGCTCGCCGCCCGCATGGCGCAGGCCGGGCGAGCGTGGACGGCCATCCTCGCCGGCACCGTCGACCCCGACGCGGTGGAAGCGGCCGCCCGGGGTCTTTCCACGGTCGGACTCGCATGGGACGGCGCACGCCTCGCCGGACACGGAGCCCGTCGCAGCAAGGACAAGAAGGTCGGGGCGCGGCTGCTGGCGTGCGCGCGGGAGCTGCACCCGCGCGAGACGGCACCCTCGGGCGAACCGGCAACAGGCCCGGTTCCCACCTCCGCGAACACCGGTCTCAGCGAGCGCGAACACGAGATCGCCCAGCTGGTGCTGCAGGGCCGGACGTACGCCGAAATCGGAGCAGAGCTGTTCATCTCACCGCGTACTGCGGAGCACCACATCGGACAGATCCGCCGGCGGCTGGCTGCCACGTCGCGGTCGGATCTGCTGGCGAAACTGCGCGTGGCGATGAGCACGACGGAAGGGGCCGGACGATGACCCCCGACCTCACGCGCAGATCCCTAAGCGCCCTCAGAATCTTTCGGGGTTACCCCCGATTCCGAACCTCGCAGACCTGCATAGCCTCGAGAACGAGTCTCGAAACGACGGGAGAGACACCATGACCACTCCGCTGGCGACCATCGCCGATGCATTGATCGAATTCATCCTTAGCCTTCTGCGCGACCCGGAGGCCGCAGCGGAGTTCGAACAGGACCCGGAAGGGACGCTCGCCTCGAACGGCCTGTCGGACGTGTGCGCCGACGACGTGCGCGCCGTCGCCCCGGTCGTGGTCGACCGGCCCGACGTGCACCCGCACCCGAACCCCCACCCGCATCCCCACCCGCCTGGGCCCAAGCCCACGCCGGTCGAGGAGATCAACACGATCACCCAGTCGTTCACGATCGACAACCGCGCGACGATCGTCGACCAGTCGGTGAATCAGAACATCTGGGCCAACGGCGACGTGAACCAGATCTTCGACAACGAGGCGATCGTCAACAGCGGCGACGGCGGAGCCGCCGCCGGTGAGACCGCCAGCGTCGACACGTCGACCACCGACATCGAGACCGGCGACATCGCGATCGGCAACGAGACCACCGACGTCGACGTCGACGGATCGTTCAACGACTCCTCGACCAACACCGACACGGAGGTCGAGGCCGACGTCGACGAGTCCTTCAACGACGGATCGACGGAGACCGATGTCGATGTCGAGGTGGAGGAGTCGTTCAACGACACCGAGACCGAGGTGGACAACACGCAGGTCGCGGTCAACAACGGCGACATCGGCGGCGACGTCGCCGTGGAGAACACCGTGGCCGTCGAAGCTCCCCCGGTGGAGACCGAAGACACCTGGGAGGCCGACTCCTCCGCCGACTACGTCGAGGCGCCGATGGAGATGGAACTCGAAGAGCAGCCGTAAGGCCCGCCTCGTGTCCCCAGATCGCAAGACCCCTCACCCGCCCGCCGAGACCCCGTCACGGCGGGCGGGTGAGGTATCTCGGAAACCGGAGCCCACCGTGTCGCAGACATCGACGTCACCCGCCCGCCAGGAGATCCCGCCGCGCCCTCCGCTACCCGCGCCGGCGCAGCAGCAGCCGGCGTCTGCCCCGCGTTCCGCGCCGCCGAAGCCCCCACGGAACGCACCGGAGCGCCCCACGCTCTCCAGCGGCAACAGCGCTCCGGTCCTCACGAAGGCACCGCCGCCGTTCTCAGTTCGCCTGAGTCAGTTCCTGTGGGTCCTGAGCCTCGCTTTCGGCGCCGTCACCGTGGTCTTCTACTTCGTCATCCGCGAGGACCAGCTCCCGCTGATCATCGAGGCCATCGAAGCGGTCAGCGCAGACCGCACGACGGAGACATACGAGGCCGCGGCCGACATCGTCTACTGGTCGGTGTTCGCGATCATCGTCGCACTCGTGCTCATGCAGATCGTGCTGCTCGTGTCGTTCTCCAGCCGCAAGCCCGGAGCGCGCTGGTGGCAGTTCGCGACCGTCATCATGCAGGTGGTCGCCTTCCTCATCGCGCTCGAGCTCGTGGGGGGCGGCGAGTACGGTTCGATGCTGCGTCAGCTCTTCATCGGCGAAGCCGGATTCGCCGTGCTGGCGCTGCTGCTCAGCACGCTACGCGGCGCCCTCTCCTGGACCGCCCGCAAGCACGACGTGCGGCGTTCCGG
>NZ_DEPK01000103.1:0-3537 GCF_002358725.1 Microbacterium sp. UBA3394 | reverse complement strand
GTGCACGCGAACGGCATCGCCGAGGTCGCCGCCCGACTCGAGGCCCTCGGCGCGCTCGCCGGCTGGGACGATCGCACTCTCGCTCGACAGACCGTCAGCGCGGTCCATCTCGTGATCCACGTCGCCCGATCCGGCGACGGCGCCCGGCGCATCGCGGCCGTCGGCCGGCCGACCCTCGAGGAGTCGGGTCGTCTTCGCGTGGAGGAACTGACGTGGCCGCCCGCCTGATGCGCCGTCGCGCCGAGCCCGACCGGGCCGATCCGGCGGGGACGGTGCTGCGGCTCGCGGTCATGCTGCAGGCCGGCGTGAGTCCCGCCCGCTCGTGGGAGATGCTCGCGGCCACCGGCGACATCGCCGCGTTCCGCGTCATGGCCGCCGTCGCCGACGGAGGCGATCTGGCCACGGCGATCGCCTCATCGGCGGCCGGACCGCCGCACGGGCGCCGGGACCCCGGGGCGTCGGAGCGCGCGGCGGCATGGGGTGATGTGGCGGCCGCGTGGCGCGTCGCGACGACGGTCGGAGCACCGCTGGCCGCGAGCCTGCGCGGACTGTCCGTGGCCCTCCGCGACGCCGAGGAGGCCGCCGACGACGTGCGCGTCGCCCTGGCGGAGCCTCGCGCGACGGCGAGGCTGATGGGATGGCTTCCCGCGGTCGGCGTCGTACTGGCCGCGGCCTTCGGATTCGACACGTTCGCCGCCCTCACTCGCTCGCCCCTGGGCGCCGTGTGCCTCGTGGGCGGTGTGCTGCTCACCCTGGCGGCGCACCGGTGGAACGCGGCCCTCGTGCGCAAGGCCGGCGGCGCATCCCACATCCCCGGCATGGCGGCGGAGCTGTTCGCCATCGCCTTGAGCGGAGGGGTGTCGATCGCACGCGCGCAGGCACTCGTCGCCTCGGCCTCGGCACTCACGGAAAGCGCCGAAGAGCGCGACGTCGCCGAGCCGGCACTCGAGCTCTCCCGTCGGGCGGGCGTTCCCGCGGTCGAGATGCTTCGCGCATCCGCGGCTCTCGCGCGACATCGCGCCCGCGTCGACGGACGCCTGCGCGCCGCCCACCTCGCCTCGCGCCTTCTCGTGCCGCTCGGGGTGTGCACGCTGCCGGCCTTCCTCCTGCTCGGCGTCGCCCCGATGATGCTCGGCGTGCTCGGGGCCGTGCCGCTCGATCTCCCGTCCGCCCCACCCTGACCCGACAAGCGTGCCCCGAAGAAACCACCACAAGAGATGGAGTATCCGATGTCCCTCCCGACCCTCACCACCGCCCGAGCCCGCCGCCTGTTCGCTGACGACAGCGGGGCGGCGACCGCCGAGTACGCGATCGCCACCATGGCAGCCGTCGCCTTTGCGGGACTCCTGGTGGTCATCATGAGATCCGACGAAGTGCGCGGCATCCTCACCGACCTGGTCCGCCGCGCCCTCACGGTCGAATGAGACGTGGCGTTCTCGGCGGTGGCGGGTTCCGGGCCGACGACCGCGGGGCCGTCGCCGCCGAGTTCGCCGTCGCGCTGCCAGCCCTGGTGCTGGTGATCGCGCTGGGGGTCGGCGCGTTGAGCGCCGGCTCCCGGCAGGTGCGCCTGCAGGATGCCGTCGCCGACGCAGCGCGTCTGGCAGCCCGCGAGGATGATCCCGGGCGCGCGGCCGGCGCCGTCACCTCGGCGGTGCCCGGCGCCTCGGTCGAGATCACGGCGCGGGGAGATCTCGTGTGCGTGACCGCGGCCGTCGACGCCCCGCCGCTGCCGATCACCCTGCGCGCGGAGGGCTGCGCGCTGGCGGGCGGACTCTGATGCCCGGCACCGCAGCCACGGTCGGCGCGATCGGCGCCGCGACGACCCTCATCGGAGCGCTCGCCGTCGTCGGCATGGCGTCCGGCGCCGCCCAGCGACTCGCCGGCGCCGCCGACGCCGCGGCCCTCGCCGCCGCAGATGCCGCCTCGGGCGCGGCGACCGGGGTGCCCTGCGAGCGAGCCGCGGAGGTGGCCGAAGCGAACGGCGTCACCGTGTCGTCGTGCGACCTCGTGGAGCTCATCGCGACCGTGACGCTGTCGTCGACCTTCGCGGGGATGCCCTTCCACGCGTCGGCGCGAGCCGGCCCACCGCCGTGACGGGTGGCTCTCAGCGACACGCTATCGGGCGGTGTGTATGGTGTGCATCGACGAAAGGACCCCCCGTTGGCCACAGGCAAGAAGCTCGTCATCGTCGAGTCGCCGACCAAGATGAGGTCGATCCAGGGATACCTGGGCGACGACTACGAGGTGCTCAGCTCGGTCGGGCACATCCGCGATCTCGCGGACAAGAAGCAGATCCCGGCTGAGAAGAAAGAGGCCTACGGCAAGTACTCCATCGACGTCGAGAACGGCTTCGATCCGTACTACGTCGAGAGCGAGCGGGGTCGCAAGACGGTCACCGAGCTCAAGCGGGCGCTGAAGCAGGCCGACGAGCTCCTGCTCGCCACCGATGAAGACCGCGAGGGCGAAGCCATCGCGTGGCACCTTCTGGAGACGCTCAAGCCGAAGGTCCCGGTCAAGCGCATGGTCTTCCACGAGATCACCAAGGACGCCATCCGTGCCGCGGTGCAGAACACCCGCGAGCTCGACCTCGCGCTCGTCGACGCGCAGGAGACCCGGCGCATCCTCGACCGGCTCTACGGCTGGGACGTCAGCCCCGTGCTGTGGTTCAAGGTGCAGCAGGGAACCTCCGCCGGTCGCGTCCAGTCGGCCGCGACGCGCCTGGTCGTCGACCGCGAGCGCGAGCGCATGGCGTTCGTCTCGGCCTCGTACTGGGGGATCGACGCGACGGCGGTCACCCTGCGTGAGGCCACCGACCCCGAGAAGGCCTTCTCGGCCCGTCTGGTGCGCATCGACGGGGGAGCCCTCGCGCGCGGCACCGACTTCGACGACCGCGGTGAGCTCAAGAAGGCGGTGCTCGTCCTCAGCGAGATCGAGGCGAACGACCTGGCCGAGGCCATCCGCACCGCGTCGCGCGCATCCGTCTCCCACCTCGAGGCGAAGCCGGGAACCCGCAGCCCCAAGGCCCCGTTCACCACCTCTACGATGCAGCAGGAGGCCGGTCGCAAGCTCTCGATGAGCGCGAAGCACGCGATGAGCGTGGCTCAGCGCCTCTACGAGAAGGGGTTCATCACCTATATGCGAACGGACTCGACCGCGCTGTCGAAGCAGGCGGTCGAAGCGGCGCGCGCGCAGGCCGTGAGCCTCTACGGCGACAAGGCCGTGCCGGCCAACCCCCGGCTGTATCGCAGCAACTCCAAGAACGCGCAGGAGGCGCACGAGGCGATCCGTCCTTCGGGCGACGACTTCCGCACTCCGTCGTCGGTGGCCGGCGAGCTGGACCGCGACGAGCAGCGCCTGTACGACCTCATCTGGAAGCGCACCATGGCCAGCCAGATGGCCGATGCCAAGTACGAGACCACCACGGTCACGCTCGAGGTCGACGCCGGCGGGCGCCGGGTGGAGCTGACGGCCTCGGGAACGGTCTACACCTTCAAGGGCTTCCTCGAGGCCTATGAAGAGGGCAGCGACGAGAAGCAC
>NZ_DEPK01000080.1:302-9963 GCF_002358725.1 Microbacterium sp. UBA3394 | reverse complement strand
CCATGACGCCAACCACACGGAACAGCCGAGCGTCAGCGCCATTGTCGCCGATGCCGCCAGGGCCCATCCACGTGATCCGGGGCGATGGCGGGTGGTCCGGCGTCGAGCACCGGCGACGTGGGCGCCGGCACTGCCGTGAGGGACCGCAGACGCGGCCACGGCTTCGTCCACGAGCGTGCGCGTCGCCGGTGCCGGTGCCGGTGCCGGTGCCGCGACGGTGTCGATGTCCCCCACCGTCGGCGTGTCCCATGCAGCAGCGGCACGCTGGGGCGACGGCGCGAGGTCGCCGTGCGGGTGCGCGAAATCGCGCACGTGAGCCGCCACCTCGACCGCGGTCGGACGCGCGGTCGGATCGATCGCCGTCATGCGAGCAAGGAGTGGCGCCCATTCCGGCCCCACGGACGGTGGGATGAGCGGTTGGTTCGTGAGCCGGACGACGACGGATTCCACACCCGTGGCCTGGGGAAACGCGCGCTGCCCGGTGAGCGCCTGCAGGAGCACCAGCCCGAGCGCGTACACGTCTGCCGCAGGCGCCGGGCTCTCTCCGCGCACCTGCTCGGGAGCAAGGAAGGCCGCCGTGCCGACGACGAGGCCGGGCTCGGTGAATCGCTCGGTCCCGGCCAGGTGAGCGATTCCGAAGTCGGCGAGTCGTGCCCGGTGGCGTTCCGCCGCACGACGCTCAGCCGCCAGCAGGATGTTCGCCGGCTTCACGTCGCGATGGACGATGCCCGCAGCGTGCACCGCGGCGAGAGCTTCCGTCAGGTCGAGGGCGATAGCGCCCACTTCATCGCTGGGCAACGGGCCACCATCGAGTCTTTCGGCGAGCGTCACGCCGTCGACGAATTCCATCACGAGATAGGTCTGGCCGTCCTCCGCGATGCGCGCGTCGAACAACGTCACGAGCCCGGGATGATTCAACGATGCCAGCAGTGCCATCTCGCTCCGGGCACGATCCGCCGCTGCGGCATCCTGATCGCGCAAGCGTTTGATCGCCACCGTCCGGCCGAGTTGCGTGTCTTCGGCGCGAATGACGTCCGCCATGCCGCCGCTTCCGAGCACCCCCATCGCCCGGTAGCGACCACCGATGAGCTCACCGGTGGTGAAGGGAAGTGAAGGGGGCATGCAGGTTCCATCCGCGTCGGGTGCGATATCGCGAAGCTACCGAGAACGCCGACGCGATCAGGGGCCCTTGACTCTTGCGCGGAATGCTGATTGCCAGACCCACCCCGCGATTTCGCGAAGGGCCGGGGCTCATGCCCACACGACAAAACCCCCGGAATTCCGGGGGTTTGAATCGGTAGCAGGAGCGGGGCTTGAACCCGCGACCTCACGATTATGAGTCGTGCGCTCTCACCAACTGAGCTACCCTGCCGCGACGCATCCGCGGTCTGTGTGGATGCTGCGAGCCCCGAGTCAGGATTGAACTGACGACCCCTTCCTTACCATGGAAGTGCTCTGCCACTGAGCTATCGGGGCGTGCCACCCGCAAGCGGGCAACTCAAAGAGGATATCAGGTCGCCGCATCCCCTTGAAATCGGATCAGCCCCCGGCGTGCTCGCGGAGCCACGGCAGCGGATCGATGGCCGTCTCGCCTCCCATGAGCACCTCGAAGTGAAGGTGCGGCCCCGTGGAGCGGCCGGTGTTGCCGACCAGACCGATGGTCGTGCCGACCTCGACCTCCTGACCGACCTCGACCTGGAGCGACCCGTACTGCATGTGCGCGTAATGGGTCGAGACGAGTTCGCCGTCGATGACGTGATCGATGATGACGTGCACCCCGTACGCACCGCCCGACTCGGTCGCCACCCGCACGACGCCGTCAGCGACAGCCTGGATGGGCGACCCCAAACCGGGAACGAAGTCGATTCCCTCGTGAAGGGCACCCCAGCGCATGCCGAATCCGGAGCTCATCGGGACTCCGACGGCGAACGGCCACTGAATCTCGGCGTTCGGGTCGTTGTAGAACAGGTCGGAGGTCTGGGTGATGCCCGATTCGGCGGCGAGCTCGGCATAGGTCTCGGTGCCGTAGCTCTCGCTGCGCTGAATCTGGAGGTTCTGCACACCTTCCGGCGCGACGTACGCCTGGATCTCGTCGGCCTCCTCGGCCGTCAGGTCGGTCGCTCCGGGAGCGATGACCGTGCCCGCGACGCTCTCCCCCGTGGCGGCGGCGAGCGCTTCGGCCGGCGTGGTGGTACCGACGGCCAGAAGCGTCACGACACTCATGACGCCGATCGAGAACGACGCGGTCGCCAGGCGCTTGAAGGAGGCACCCGACACCCGGCGGGACACCCGGGGAGCGGCCGCCGATGCGCCGAGATCCGCTGCAGGCGCCTCACCGTCGGCTGGGTCCTCGGCCGCGACCGTTCGCTGCACGGGCGTCTCGCCGGTGAAGTTGAGCCGCCGCGCGGCGGTGTCGAAGTCGTCGATGACCGGAGCGTCGCTGTCCCTCTCGTCCGTCGGGACGTCGGACGCCGACCGGTCCACACCGGTCACCTCGGTGACGATGACCGAGGGCTCGGGCGCCTTGGCGGCATCCATCGTCGCCGTCTCGGGGGCGGACTCATCGACCGGGATCACACCGGTGACGGCGCGGGCCGCTCGCGCAGCGCGGCGCGATGTCGGCGCCGCGGGCTGGGGAGACGCGGGAATCATCGGGATGTCGGCCGAGGACGCTGAGCCGTGACGTGGGACCGCGTGCTCGACGGCCGGAAACTCCGCCGACGACGCCGGGGCAGGCGCGCGGTGAGCACGGCTGGAGCGTCGGGTGGGCGCGGGCTCAGCCAGGGGGGAATCGGGAAGCAAGCGGGTGGGGCTCTCGGGTCGAGTCGCGGGGGAAGCGACGGTCTTTCGGGGGAATAGACCCTTCTCACCGACCGAACGGTGAAAAGTAACGATCGGGTAAACACCCTACCCGCGCGACCCTGAGAACTCCATCCGTGGACATGCGGTTCGGCGAATCCATATGTGACGTTTGTGTTTCAGGCCGGGCGCGACGCGACGGCGACCAGCTGCTCGATCAGCGCAGGACCGGCGGCCACCGTCAGCGGGCGCTCCTGATCGTCGATCCACGCGATCTCACCGCCCGACTCGGTGACGAGCAGATCGGCGGCGGCGTGGTCCCAGGGCTTGAGTCCGCGTTCGAAGAAACCGTCGACCCGGCCGGCGGCGACGTACGCGATGTCGAGCGCGGCGGCGCCGATGCGGCGGATGTCGCGGGCGAGGGGCATCACGCGGCCGACGAGCGCGAGGTCGGCCGCGTGAGTGGCGGCGTCGTAGCCGAAACCCGTGGCCAGCAGCGCTCCGGCGGGGCCGGGTGCGGCGTTGACGCTCAGCTGACGTCCGTCGAGCCACGCTCCGTGACCGGCGGCGGCGTGGAACAGCTCTCCCTGGGCGGGGCTGTAGACGACACCGGCGAGCACCTCCCACTCCCCCGGCGTCGGCGTTCCGGTCACAGCCGCGACGCTGGTCGCGTATGCCGGGATGCCGAACGCGTAGTTGACCGTGCCGTCGATCGGGTCGACGACCCACGTGATGCCCGACGTGCCGGCGTGCGTGCCGCCCTCCTCGCCGAGAAAGCCGTCATCGGGGCGTGCGACGGCGATCCGGTCACGGATGAGCGTCTCGACCTCGCGGTCGGCCTCGGTGACGATGTCGGCCAGGGCCGACTTCGTCGCGGCGATCGCCACCCCCTCGCTGCGACGACGACGGGCGAGGTCGCCGCCCTCTCGAGCGACGGCGATCGCGATGGCCTCGAGTTCGGCGGCAAGCGTCATGCTTCCACGCTATACGCCGGGTGGTTACGGTGAAGGCATGGTCGCCGTCGCCGCGCACACCCATGACGTCGTCATCGTGGGCGGGGGCCACAACGCGCTCGTCGCCGCCGCCTACCTCGCCTGAGACGGTCGCTCGGTCGCGGTCCTCGAACGCCTCGGCCACGTCGGCGGCGCCGCGGTGTCGGAACGGCCATGGGCCGGAGTCGACGCACGCCTGTCGCGGTACTCCTACCTGGTGAGCCTCCTGCCCCGCCACGTGATCGACGACCTCGGGCTGCGGGTGCGGTTGACGCGCCGGCGATACTCCTCGTACACGCCCGATCCGCTCCATCCCGATCGCGGTGTCCTGATCGACACGGCGGATGCGCAGGCCACAGCGGACTCCTTCGCGCGCGTCACCGGGGACCCGCACGAAGCGCGACGCTTCGCCGACCTGTCCGACCGCCTCGGCGCCGCCGCCGCGGCGACCTTCCCGTCGATGACCTCTCCCCTCCCGTCCGCACCGGAGATGAGGGCTCGATGGGGCGACGACGGCCTGTGGGAGGCGCTGGTGGAGCAGCCGCTCGGCGGCCTCGTACGCGCATCCGTCACGTCGGATATCGCTCGAGGCATGGTGCTCACCGACGGCCTGATCGGCACGTTCGCCGCCGCCGATGATCCGTCTCTCCGGCAGAACCGGTGCTTCCTGTACCACGTCATCGGCGGCGGAACCGGCGACTGGGATGTGCCGGTCGGCGGGATGGGACGGGTGACGAGCGAACTCGAACGGGCCGCCCGCGCCGCGGGCGCGCAGATTCTCACGGCGGCGCCCGTGACGGCGATATCGCCCGACGGCGAGGTGCACGTGGGCGGCGACGAGCCCCGCGTGCTGAACGGTCGGATCGTGCTCAGCGGCGTGGGACCCGCCGTGCTCGCCGACCTGCTGCGCGCGGGCGGGGAGGATGCCGCCGATTCGAGCGCAACGGTCGAGGGCGCGCAGCTGAAGGTGAACATGCTGCTGCGTCGGCTGCCGCGGTTGCGGGATGCACACGTCGCGCCCGAGGCGGCGTTCGCGGGCACGTTCCACGTGAACGAGACGCTCTCGCAGTTGGACTCGGCGGCAGCCGCCGCGCAGGCCGGTCGCGTGCCGGATCTGCTTCCGGCCGAGATCTACTGCCACTCGCTGTCCGACCCGTCGATCCTCGGTGCCCCGTTGCGGGCGACGGGCGCGCAGACGCTCACCCTCTTCGGGCTGCACGTGCCGCACCGGCTGGCGGCGGGCCGCGACCCGGACGCGTATCGGAGCGAACTGCTCTCCGCGGCCGAACGGTCCCTCGACGCGGTACTGGGCGAGCCGCTGGCCGGCTGCCTCTACGAGGATGCGGACGGAGACCCCTGCATCGAAGCGCGCACGACAGCCGACCTCGAAGCGTCCCTCGGCATGGTCGCCGGGGACATCTTCCACGGCCCGCTGTCATGGCCGTGGGCGGAACCCGGCGAGACGCTCGACACTTCCGCACGACGGTGGGGTGTCGCCACCGCGCACGACCGGATCCTGCTCTGCGGCTCCGGCGCGCGACGAGGCGGCGCGGTCAGCGGTCTCGGCGGCCACAACGCGGCGATGGCGGTCCGGGAGATCCTCGGAGCGTGACGCTCGCGGATCCCGACGGGCGTCACGCGTCGAGGTCGCGTGAGTCGAACGGTCGGGTGCGCGGCGGCAGCGGCGGGGGCGGCGGGTAGCCCTCGTAGCCGGGCGCGGCCGGCGGGGTGTCTGCGTCGCGGGCATCCTCCTGGGCACCGGAGCGCTGGGGACCGGCGGGGAACGACTCCGTGGCCGGAGCGGGCCCCCAGGGCATGGGCGAGGGCGGCTGCTGGCGCGCGGCGTGACCGGCGGCCGATGTCGGCTGCGGTTCGCCTCCGCCGGGCTCCCCCGCCGGCTGAGCCGGCGCGGGGTCATCGGCGGGCGCCGGCGGCACCGGCGGAGCGGTCTCCGGCGGCCGCTGCGCGGAAGGCTCGGGTGCGGCGGTCTGCGGGGCGTACGCCGGTGGCTCGGCGACGCCTGGTGTCGGAGCGGCGGCCGCCGGGGGCGGGTACGTCGGCTCGGGCTGATACGCGGGCGTCGGCTGCTGTGCGGCGCCGGGCTGCGCGTAGGGCTGAGTGGGGTAGCCGGTGTAGTAGGCGTTCCAGTCGGGGCTTCCGTCGACGAGAACCGGCAGCGGAGTGCGACCGTCGACGTAGGTCGGCCAGGCCACCGGCGCCGGCCGGGCACGCGGCGGGCGGGGTGCGAACAGGGCGTTCACGAGCGGCAGCAGCGCGGTGCCGACGGCGGCGAGGATCGTGATGGCGACGACGAAGCGCCAGTAGAGCGAGGCGAATCGGATGTACTCGTGGAAGGCGAGCGGCAGCACGAGCATGACGGCGAGGATGGCCACGAGGCTCACCGTCACGGCGTAGACCACGAGAGTGAAGGTCGTGCGGTTGCGCTGCAGCGCCTTGGTGAACAGGCGCACGTGCAGCAGCGCGAGCTGCAGCACCAGCACGATGAGCAGGAACTGCACGAAACGGCCGAAGCCGCTGTAGAAGGAGCGCTCCGGCATCCAGATCATGGTCGCCCCAAGCAGCAGGATGACGATCCAGACGCCCATGCTCGCCAGCGCGAACCACGCCGGTCGACGTGGCGCGAGATGCGCATCCAGCAGGGCGGCACCGGCGAAGCCCGCCAACAGCAGGATCGTGAGGAAGGCCCGACCGATGATGCCGTTGTCGGAGCCGACGAACACCCACACCACGCACACGAACGCGGCCGCGATGAGCGCGCCGATCGCGACCCAGATCGCGGCACGGATCAGCTTCGAGCTCGAGGTCTCGTCGGCCGGGGCTTCGGGTGGATAGGGCGCAGTCATGGTCGAACCTTTCTCCGCGGGTGCTCCGCATCGACCATCCTCGCACGGGGTCATCGACCCGGGCGAGGGTCAGGCGGCGGGCTGTGGATGAACCGGGAACGACGAAAGGCCCCGCGCATCGCGGGGCCTTTCACATGAGTGGCGAGTGAGGGATTCGAACCCCCGAAGTCGAAGACGGCTGATTTACAGTCAGATCCCTTTGGCCGCTTGGGTAACTCGCCAAGTGCGCACCTGTCCGGCTTTTCCAGTCGACCAGAGGCGCGATCAACAATCTTACCCCCGGATACGCGCCCGCAGAAATCGACGCAGGCGGTCCCCGATGCCCCGCGGCATCACGTGCCGATGCGGTCGATATCGGTGTCATCGAACACCGACGGCAGGCGCAGTAGCGCCCCCTCGAAGCGGCACGTGGCAGCCGCCGCATCCATCGCGTCGACGAGGATCTCCCGCCAATCGGGCACGACCGCGCCCTCGGCGTCGGCGAGGGCGGCGATCGTCACCGCGAATGACGCGTCGCCCGCCCCCATCGTGTCGACGATCGGCCCGGGCATGGTGGAGATCGGCTGTGTGATGGACTCCGTGCCGGCGACGATCGTCGCGCCGTCGCGCCCTCGCGTGGCGAGCACCGCGGTGGCTCCGGCCGCGCGCAGTCGCTCCACGACGGTGTCGAGCCCCTGCCGGTACAGCAGCGTCGCGTCGTCGTCGCCCACCTTCACGAGGTCGGCCGACGCGGCGAGCGCCTCGAACCCGCGCACGAATTCGGCGCGGTCGTGCATCATCCCCTCGCGCGGATTCGGATCGAGGGCGACGACGGATGTCTCGAGAGCGTCGGCGAGCGCCTCGGCCTCGGCGGGGACATCGAACGGGAAGCAGCTGACGGCCACGACCGCGGCCGTCGAGATCGCAGCGCGTTCGGCCTCGCCGAACCGGATGCTGCGGTTCTGCGCCGCCTCGTTGAACTCGTACACCGGCTCGCCACCGGGACCCCGCGTGCTGACAGCGCGCGACGAACCGCGCGGCGCAGGAGAGGCGAGGAGCTCGACGTCGTAGTCGTGGAGGTAGGAGCGGATGTGATCGCCGGATTCGTCGTCGCCGACCATCGCGATGAGCGTCGTGGGAACGCCCAGCCGAGTGAGCCCGACCGCCACGTTCAGCGCCGCTCCCCCGACGAACTCCCGCACTCCGCGCTCGTCGCGGATCTCGTCGATGAGCGCGTCGCCGATGACGACCACCGAGCCGGTCATGCGGCCTCCGCCACGCGGTTCACGAGCGCTTCGGCGCGCTGGCGGGTGCCATCGATACGGCGGTCGACACTCGCCCGCATCTCGTTCGGAGCCAGCGGCGCGGCAAGCCGAACGTTCTCGTGACACGACAGGTCGGCGCAGATGTACGTGCCGATGCTGTCGCCGTTGTCACCGGCATCCCCCGCTTTGCGCGCCGTGAACAGGGCGACCTGGTCGCCGGGCTGCATCGTGTGGCACAGGTTGCACATCGCCGGGCGGGCGTGGGACGAGCCCGAGCTCGCCCGCAGCACCACACCGGTCGGTTCCCCGCCGACCTCGGCGATCATGTAGCCCCGGCCGCGGGTCTGCGGATCGCGCCATGCGAAGAAGTCGGTGTGGTCCCACTCCGTCAGCACGAAGTCGGCGGGCAGCTTCACCCGCGTGATCTCCTCGGGTGCGGCGTTCACGAACGACTCGCGGACGTCGTTCTCGGTCAACGGGCGCATGCAGCCTCCTCGTCCGGTGTGCGGCCAGTCTAAGGACTCCGCCGACGGCTCCGGGAGGCATCCGCCCGTCATGCCCGCTCCCCGCTTGTGGAGGCCGCGGCCGCTTCTGTCCCGCCGGTGTCGGGAGCATCCTGCCTGCCCCGGATGAGGAATCCGAAGCCGAACGCGATGAAGAACATCAGCACGCCGTAGACCGCGGCGGGAAGGCTCAGCTCGACCGACCCCAGCACCGTCTGGGCGATGACGATCGCGAGGGTGGCGTTGTGGATGCCGATCTCGAACGACGACGCGATCGCCTGCGGGCGTCCGACTCGCACCAGTCGCGGAACGAGGTATCCGACCGACAGACTGAGCGCACAGAACACGATGGTGATGAGCGCGAGGCGCCCGGCGTTCTCGACCAGCAGCGCCCAGTTCGCCGCGACGGCCCCGGTGATCACGACGACCAGGACGAACACCGAGATCACCCGCACGGGCCGGTCCATCCCGTGGGCGAACCGCGGCCAGAGTCGGCGCACGATCATGCCGCCGATGACGGGAAGCAGCACGATCGCGAACACCTCGAGGGTCTTGGCCCACTGCAGGCCGAGCTGATCGTCGAACGGATCGAAGTACCAGATCGCGAAGTTCGTGATCAGCGGGAGGGTCACGACGGCGATGACCGAGTTCAGGGCGGTGAGTGAGATGTTCAGGGCGATGTCGCCGCGGAACAGGTGTGAGTAGAGGTTTGCTGTCGTGCCACCCGGCGAGGCGGCGAGCATCATCATCCCGACCGCGAGGATCGACGGGAGCTGGAACAGGATCACCAGGCCGAAGCACAGCACCGGGAGGAGCAGCAGCTGACACCCGAGGGCGACGAGCACGGCCTTGGGCTGCGTTGCGACACGGCTGAAGTCGCGCGGCGTGAGGCTCAGCCCGAGGCCGAACATGATGATCCCGAGCGCGACAGGAAGTCCTATGGTGGTCAACGCTGATCCCATCCGTTCAGTGTGTCGGATGCCGCCCNNATCGAAGTACCAGATCGCGAAGTTCGTGATCAGCGGGAGGGTCACGACGGCGATGACGGAGTTCAGGGCGGTGAGCGAGATGTTCAGGGCGATGTCGCCGCGGAACAGGTGTGAGTAGAGGTTCGCGGTCGTGCCACCCGGCGAGGCGGCGAGCATCATCATCCCGACCGCGAGGATCGGAGGGAGCTGGAAGAGAATCACCAGACCGAAGCACAAGACCGGGAGGAGCAGCAGCTGACACCCGAGGGCGACGAGCACGGCCTTGGGCTG
>NZ_DEPK01000080.1:0-192 GCF_002358725.1 Microbacterium sp. UBA3394 | reverse complement strand
CAGTGTGTCGGATGCCGCCCTCCCCCACCAGAGCCGCCTCGCATCCGGTTGGCGTCGGGTCCGCAGACCGGTGGCGACTGCGAGTGCACGCGAAGTCGCCGAGTGCACGAGAATCTGACCGTCCGGATGCCGTGCGTTCGGCGAGTCCTCGTTCAGTCGGCGGTGGGAGGGGGTGAGTCCCATAGCGTGGTG
>NZ_DEPK01000151.1:0-3888 GCF_002358725.1 Microbacterium sp. UBA3394 | reverse complement strand
GAACACACGGCGACCTCGCGGGTGCCCGTCGGCCTCCGACAGGGCAGACTAGGACCCATGAGTCGCGCAGGAACGCCCGCCGAACCCTCTGACCTCATCGACATCGACGAGCTGCTGGCCGCCTACTACGACCGCAAACCCGACGCGTCGGTGCCCGCGCAGCGCGTGGCCTTCGGCACGAGCGGCCACCGGGGGTCGTCGCTGTCGACCAGCTTCAACGAGGACCACATCCTCGCCACGACGCAGGCGATCGTCGACTACCGCACCGCTCAGGGGATCGCCGGTCCGCTGTTCCTCGGCCGCGACACGCACGGCCTGTCGCTGCCGGCGGAGCGCACCGCCGTGGAAGTGCTCATCGCCAACGGCGTCGACGTGCGACGGGATTCCCGCGACTCCTGGGTGCCCACGCCGGCACTCAGCCACGCGATCCTCGTGCACAACGCCGGGCGCGATGCATCCGACCCCGCCCGCGCCGACGGCATCGTGGTGACCCCGAGCCACAACCCGCCCCGCGACGGCGGCTTCAAGTACAACCCGCCGCACGGCGGCCCGGCCGACACCGACGCGACCGGATGGATCGCCAACCGCGCGAACGACCTCATCGCCGCCGGGCTCGACGGCGTTCGCCGCACGCCGTTCAAGGACCTCGACGAGTCCACGATCGGCGAGTACGACTTCCGTGACGCCTACGTGCGCGACCTCGCCGGCATCATCGACGTCGAGGCCATCCGCTCCGCCGGAGTGCGCATCGGCGCCGATCCGCTCGGCGGCGCATCCGTGGACTACTGGGCCCTCATCGCCGAGGTCTACGGCCTCGACCTGACCGTGGTCAACCCCGACGTCGACCCGACCTGGCGCTTCATGACGCTCGACTGGGACGAGAAGATCCGGATGGACCCGTCGTCGCCGTCGGCGATGGCATCGCTCGTCGCGCGCCGGGACGAGTACGACATCCTCACCGGGAACGACGCCGATGCCGACCGCCACGGCATCGTCACCCCCGACGCGGGGCTGATGAACCCCAACCACTACCTCGCCGTCGCGATCGACTACCTCTACTCCCACCGGCCGGACTGGCCGACGGATGCTGCCGTGGGCAAGACCCTGGTGTCGTCGATGATCATCGACAAGGTCGCCGCGGCCCTCGGACGCACGCTGCTGGAGGTTCCGGTCGGGTTCAAGTGGTTCGTACCGGGGCTGCTCGACGGATCCGTCGCCTTCGGCGGCGAGGAGTCCGCGGGTGCCTCGTTCCTGCGCACCGACGGAGCGGTCTGGACCACCGACAAGGACGGCATCCTGCTGTGCCTGCTCGCCGCAGAGATCCTGGCGGTCACGGGCAAGACCCCGTCGCAGCGGTATGCCGAGCTGGAGGCCGAGTACGGCGCATCCGTCTACCAGCGTGTGGACGCCCCGGCGACTCCGGAGCAGAAGGCGGCCCTCGGCAAGCTCGCGCCGGAGTCGGTGAGCGCGACGGAGCTCGCGGGCGAGCCGATCACGGCCAAGCTCTCGCACGCCCCCGGCAACGGCGCGGCGATCGGCGGTCTGAAGGTGCAGACCGACAGCGCGTGGTTCGCGGCGCGCCCCTCGGGCACCGAAGACGTCTACAAGCTCTACGCCGAGTCGCTCCGTGGCGAGGAGCACCTGCGACAGGTGCAGGATGAGGCGCGCGCGGTGATCACCGCGGCGCTCGGCGACGCCTGACGCGTCGGTGTCAGCGCGAGGCGGCTGCGACGGCGTTGTCGAGACGGTCGGTGTCGACCGTGGGGCGCTCGGCGCGGTTGGTGAGCAGCACGTAGGCGACGCCGAGGGTCGGATGCATCCAGAACTCGGTGCCCGCCCATCCGCCGTGGCCGTAAACGTCGGTGTCGAGCAGGCCCGGCGCGCGAGTGCGGAGATTCCACGTGAAGCCCCAGTCCTGGCCGCGCTCGACGGGGTACGGCTCGAGGCGCGGGATGGCACCGGTGATCGGCCGGCGCATCATGTCGAGGGTGACCGGCGAGACGATCCCCTCGCCCTGACGCAGCAGCGCCGATCCGATCGCGAGCAGGTCGCCGGCGCGAGCCATGGCGCCGGCGCCCGGGTGGCGGAGCGCCGCGAACGCCGACATGTCCACGCCCTTCTCGGCGGCATCCGGCACGGCGTGCGGCTCGCAGTCGGTGTCGAGGGTCACCCCGTCGGCGCCGACCGCCGAGGTCCACTCCCCCAGCTGCGCCTCCCACGGTGCGCCGGCGGCGTGCTCGATCATCGCCGCGACACCGTCGAACGCGACCGACGAATAGCGTGAGACCGTGCCGGCGGCGAAGTCCCGCCCCGGCGCCAGGAGGGCGTCGCGGAGGCCACCGCGCACGTCGAGCGCCGGCTCGGGGATGCCCGCGGTGTGCGAGACGAGGTGACGCAGGAGCACCGCATCCTCTCGCCCCTGCCCGAAGGACGGCAGCGCCTCGGTCAGCGGAGTCTGCGGCGTGAGCAGGCCGCGCTCGACCGCGCGCGCCGCGGTGAGGCCGACGAGCACCTTCGTGATCGACCACAGGAAGTAGTGGTCGTCGACGCGTGCCGGGCGCCCGTCGGTGCTGCCGAAGGCGTCGAGGGCGACGATGCCGGACCGGTCGGCGATGCCGAGCACCGCGGTGGGCAGCGCCCCGGTGTCGACCTGTCGGCGGGCCCAGTCGAAGGCGGCGGAGTACGTCTCGGTCATGGTGTCCGTTCCTGATCGTCGGAGAATCGCGCGTCGGTCGGAGAATACCGGCCGAATCCTCCGACATCGGCGCGATTCTCCGACCGGCGGACAGATGCGAAACGTTTTTCTGGAAAACGCCTACCATGGGGATGCCGGACGAACGAGCCCGGCGGAATCACGAGGACGCGATGAAGCGAGTGGGCATCCGCGATGTCGCCGAGCGCGCGGGCGTGTCGATCAGCACCGTCTCCAACGCCCTGAACCGCCCGGAGCGGGTGCGCGACGAGCTCGTCGCACGCGTGCGCCAGGCGGCGGACGACCTCGGGTACGTGCCCCTCCAGGCCGCTCAGCAGCTGCGCGCCGGGCGCAGCGGGATGCTCGGCATGACGGTGATCAACATCGCCAACCCGTTCTTCGCCGCCATGGTCGCCGGCGCCGAGGAGGCCGCCGCCGCATCGGGCTATCGCATCCTCGTCGGCAACGACGACGACGACGCCGAGAAGGAGCGCGAGCACCTGCGCCTATTCGAGCGCGTGCAGGTCGAGGGCGTGCTGGTCTCCCCGTACGGCGCCCCGGGCGAATCGATCTCGCACCTGCGCGCGCGGGGCATCCCGGTCGTGCTGGTGGATGCGGTCGACGACGAGGGCGCGCTGCCCGCCGTCTCCTTCGACGACGTCGCCGGCGGCCGGCTCTCGGCCGATCACCTGCTGGAATCCGGCCGCCGCCGACTCGCCTTCGTCGGCGCGCGCGAGGAGGTGCGGCAGGTGCGCGAGCGCCTCGAGGGCGCGAGAGCGGCGGTCGCCGCGCATCCCGACGCGACACTCGAGGTCGTCTGGTCGGCGCGCACGACGGCGCAGCTCGGCCGGGAACTCGGCGAGCGCATCGCCGCCGCGCCCACCGATCGCCGCCCCGACGGGATCGTCGCCGCTAACGACCACCTCGCGTGCGGCATCGTGTTCGGGCTCATCGCATCGGGTGTGCGAGTGCCCGAGGACATCGCCGTCGTCGGCTACGACGACATCGAGTTCGCCTCCGTCGCGGCGGTGCCCCTCACCTCGGTGCGTCAGCCGGCGCGCGAGATGGGGCGTCGCGCCGCGGAGCTGCTCATCGCCCGCATCGCCGGCGACGAGCGCGACGGTGCGACGGTGCTGTTCGAACCCGAGCTCGTCGTGCGCGCGTCGACGACCGGGGCGCTCGTCACGGCAGGCTGA
>NZ_DEPK01000279.1:0-6615 GCF_002358725.1 Microbacterium sp. UBA3394 | reverse complement strand
GCGTAGATCTCGGCGATGATCTCGTTGGAGTAGTAGGCCTGCGAGCCGACGACGATCGTGTCGCCGCCTTCCGCAGCCCCGCCGTCGGCGGGGTCCTCCGCGAGGGGATCGCTCGATCCGCACGCGGCGAGCACGAGGGCGGCGCTCGTGGCGAGCGCCGCACCGAAGGCGAATCTCTTGCTTGCTGTGAACATGCTGCTGTCCTTTTCTCCGGATGGTAGGGGTTCGTTGGTCAGGAGGATGCCGGCGCCGCCGCCGCGGCGTGCGAGCGTCGGCCGGTCGGACCCGAGCTCGACACGCGACCGGCGCGCACGCCTCGCGGCACGACGAGTCGCTCGAGGACGGCGAAGACCGCGTCGAGCAGAAGGGCCAGCGCCGCGACGAGGATCGCCCCGGCGAGCACCTGGTCGAAGCGATTGAGGTTGATGCCCTGGATGATGTACTGGCCGAGTCCGCCGAGGCCGACATAGGCGGCGATCGTGACCGTCGCGACGATCTGCAGGGTCGCGGCACGCAATCCGGACACCAGCAGCGGCAGCCCGAGCGGAACCTCGATTCGCCAGAGGATCTGCCACTCGGTCATGCCCATGGCCCGCCCGGCGTCGATGATGCGCCGGTCGACGGCCTCGAACCCGGTGTAGGCGCCGGCGAGGATCGACGGAATCCCCAGCAGCACGAAGGTCACCACGGCGGCGAGGCCCGTCTGCAGCACCCCGAGGAGCAGCACGAGAAGCACGAGGAGACCGAACGACGGGATCGCGCGCGCCGCGCCCGACACGGCGACGGCCAGTTCGCGCCCGCGGCCGGTGTGGCCGATCGCCCACCCGACCGGGACGGCGACGACGGCGGCGATGAGCACCGAGAGGAACGTGAACCCGAGGTGCTGCGCGAGCGCCACCGGTATGCCGGTGGGTCCGCTCCACCGCTCGGGGTTCGCCAGCCACACGAAGGCGTTGATGATGAGGTTCACGCGGGAGCCTCCGCCCCGGCGAGCACGCGCCGCGCCCGACGACGCTCACGACGCGAGGGCTGCCGTGACCACGGCATGAGGGCGCGACCGGTGAGCACCAGGAGGTAGTCGATGAGAAGCGCGATGACGACCACGGCGACGACCCCCGCGAGCACCTCGGGGATGATCCGCCGCTGGAGTCCGTTCGTGAAGAGGTACCCGAGGTTGGTGACACCGATCAGGATCCCGACGGTCGCAAGCGAGATCGTGCTGACCGCCGTCACCCGCAAGCCGGCCAGGATCACGGGACCGGCCAGGGGGAATTCGACGGCCCAGAATCTGCGCGCGCCGCCGAACCCCACAGCCGTCGAGGCCTGCCGCACCCCGGAGTCCACCGACTGCAGACCGTCGGACACCGAACGCACCATGATCGCGAGCGCGTAGATGGTGAGCGCCACGATCAGGTTGATCTCGCTGATCGCGCTGTACCCGAAGATCGTGGGCAGGATCATCAGCAGCGCGAGCGAGGGGATCGTGTAGAGCAGCCCGACCACGGTGATGATGCCGCTGCGCAGCAGCCGGAATCGGAACGCCACCCACCCCAGCGGAACCGACAGCACGAATCCGATGACGATCGCGAGGATGCTCTGCCGCAGGTGGATCAGTGTCAGCTCGCCGATGAGGTCGAGGTTGTCGAGGACCCAGTCCACGTCACCCGCCTTCCTCGACGAGCGCCCCCTGCGCGCGCCCCTCGCCGTCGACGACGACGGTGCCCCGGTCGGTCTTCCTCAGATGGAGCGCACGCTTGCCCTTGTCCGCCCCGATGAAGCTCTCCACGAACGCGCTCGCGGGGTTCTCGGTTATCTCGTTCGGAGTGCCGATCTGCGCGACCTCGGCGCCCTTCTCGAGGATCACCACCTGGTCGCCCAACAGGAACGCCTCGTCGATGTCGTGCGTGACGAACACGATCGTCTTGCCGATCTCGCGCTGGAGTCGCAGGAGCTCTTCCTGCAGCTCCGCCCGCACGATCGGGTCGACCGCGCCGAAGGGCTCGTCCATCAGGAGGATGTTGGGCTCGGCAGCCAGGCCGCGCGCTACGCCCACGCGCTGCTGCTGCCCGCCCGACAGCTGACTCGGGTAGCGGTCGGCCATCGAGCGGTCCAGGCCGACGGTGTCCATGAGTTCGAGCGCCCGGGCGCGAGCGTCACGTCGCGGGGTTCCCCGCAGCACGGGAACCGTCGTGATGTTGTCGAGCACGGTGAAATGGGGCATGAGGCCCGAGTTCTGCATCACGTAGCCGATGCTCCGGCGCAGGGCCACCGGGTCTCGATCGGCGATGTCGTCGCCGTCGATCGTGATCGAGCCCGAGGAGGGCTCGACCATCCGATTGATCATGCGCAGCAGGGTGGTCTTGCCGGAACCCGACGAGCCGACCAGGACCGTGGTCTTGTGCGGGGGAACGTGGAGGCGGAACTCCCCCACCGCACGCGTGCCGTCGGGGAAGACCTTGGTCACGTCGCGGAAGTCGATGCCGCCGGGGGCATCCGCCGAGGCTGCGGGAGTCGTGTCGGCCATCGTCGCTCTCTGTCGTCGTGCGGTTGCCCGGGGAACCGTCGGCCGCGGGTGGCGGCCTCCGCGGGTCAGGAGATCTCGATGCCCCGGTCGAAGGCGATGTAGCCGGCGAAGTCGACGCCGACGCGGTCCACCGCGCCGGGGCGGAGATCCGGGTACGCCCACGCGCCGTCGTCGAGCGTCTGGCCCGAGGCCGTCACGTTGTAGTACTGCGCGGCGCCTTTCCACGGGCAGGTGTACGCGGTGGGGCTCTCGGCAAGCACACCGTCGGAGACGCTGACGGGCGGCCAGTACCAGTTGCCTTCGATGCGGACGAGGTCGCTCTCGTCGGCCTCGGCGATCACCGAGCCGTGCAGTCGTGCCTTCATGATTCCTCCCGAGGACGTGCTCACCACCGTAGCGGCTGGCAACGACACGAAGGCGGACGGCCGGGAACATTGCGCGGTCCGGCCCCATACGCTAAGGCGCCGCTCAGACGATGCGGGCCCCGTGCACCGGACCGTGCACATGGAGCGCGCGGTGACCGGCGGCCGAGAGCGTCACCTGCAGGTCGAGCGCGGCCTCGGGGCCGTCCGCGAGGAAGGCGACGGTCGGACCGGAGCCCGACACCATGCCCGTGAGCGCTCCCGCGCTCTCGCCGTCCTCCAGCAGGTCGCGAAGGTCTGGGCGCAGGCTCAGAGCCGCGACCTGCAGGTCGTTCCGAGCGTGCTCGGCGAGCGCTACCGGATCCCCCGCGCGAAGCGCGTGGAGCACGCCCGGCTCCACGGCGGGCGACCCGGGCGCGGGGCGGATGTCGGGGCGCCGCCGCATCTCGTCGAGACGACCGTAGACGTCGGGGGTCGACAACCCCCCGTCGACGGTGACGAGCACCCAGTCGAAGCGACCCTTGGCGAGGGCAGGACTGAGCTGATCGCCCCGACCCGTTCCGACGGCCGTGCCGCCCATGAGGGCGAACGGCACATCTGCGCCGAGACGTGCAGCCATGCGGTGCAGTTCGGCCGAGCCGAGATCACCGCCCCACAGCGCGTCGCACGCGACGAGCGCGGCAGCGGCGTCGGCTGAGCCGCCACCCATCCCCCCGGCGACCGGCACGTGCTTGACGATGTCGAGATGCACGCCACCCTCGTGATCGAGCCGGCGCGCGATGAGGCGGGCCGCGCGCAGGGCGAGGTTCCGGTCGTCGGCGGGCACCCCCGAGACGTCGACCGATCCGCTGACGCTGAGGGTGAAGCCGTCGGCGGGCTGGGCGTACACGTCCTCCCAGAGCGACACGGCCTGATAGGCGGACGCGACGTCGTGATAGCCGTCATCCTGGGCCGCACCAACCTCGAAGAAGAGGTTCAGCTTGCCCGGCGCGCGCACGTGCACGCGATCGGAGACGGCCATGATGCTCACAGCTTCGCGGACTCCGCCCAGAGATCCACGTCGATCCCGCCGGCGAGGGTCTCGATCTGCTCGATCTCCTCCATCGTGAAGGCGGGACCGTCGAGGGCGGCGAGGTTCTCATCGAGCTGCGAGGTGCGCGAAGCGCCGATGAGGGCCGACGCGACCACACGATCGCGCAGCACCCACTGCAGGGCCATCTGCGCGAGCGACTGACCACGCTCGGTCGCGATCACATTGAGACCTCGCAGCGTCGCGACCCCGTCCTCCGACAGCGCCCCGCCCGGCAGCGACGATCGCTGCTGCGCGCGATCCGCGGTGCCGTCGCCGAGGTACTTGTCGGTGAGGAGCCCCTGCGCGAGCGGGGTGAAGGCGATCGCACCCATGCCCTCCTGGGTCAGCGCCCTGGTGAGGCCGTCTTCGACCCATCGGTTGAGCATGGAGTAGGACGGCTGGTGGATCACCAGCGGGGTCCCGAGCGAGCGCGCGACCGCCGCCGCCTCGACGGTGCGCTCGGCGCTGTACGAAGAGATGCCCACGTAGAGCGCCTTGCCCTGGCGGACGAGGGTGTCCAGCGCAGCGATTGTCTCGGCCACCGGCGTCACCGGGTCGGCTCGGTGGGAGTAGAAGATGTCGACGTAGTCCAGTCCCATGCGCCGCAGCGACTGCTCGGCACTGGCGAGGATGTACTTGCGCGAACCGTAGTCGCCATAGGGACCGGGCCACATGTCCCATCCGGCCTTCGACGAGATGATGAGCTCGTCGCGGTACGGGCGGAGGTCTTCGGCGAAGATGCGCCCGAAGTTCTTCTCCGCGGAGCCGTAGGGCGGCCCGTAGTTGTTCGCCAGATCGAAGTGCGTGATACCGCGATCGAAGGCGTGACGCAGCAGCTTCCGCTGGTTGTCGAGCGGGATGTTGTCCCCGAAGTTCCACCAGAGTCCGAGCGAGATGGCCGGCAGGTACAGACCCGATGCCCCGACCTGGCGGTACCCGCGTCTGTCGTAGCGCTCCGGCGCCGCCGTGTACGGACGGTGGAGGTCGGGGATGTCGGGGCGGAAGCGGGAGTCGTCGCTCATGATCCGAGGCTAGCGCGCGCCGTCGGACGGCGACGCGCGCGGCGCTCGGATGGTTCACAGCGTCTGAGGGGAGCCGCCGCGCATTCCGCATGAACACGGGGGAAACAGTGCTGTAATAGTTTCCTCGTAGGGTTGCGCCGCCGGCGGCGAGAGCGCCCCTGCATCAGTGTGAAGGAACCACCATGACCGTCGTGTCCTCTCTGCCGCTCGATCGGCACCCCTGGTCATCGCTGCTCCAGCGTGACGATGTCGTCGTCGACCGCGGGCTGCTCCACCTCGTGCACGATCGGCTCACACCCGACCAGGCGCATGCCGAGGACCTGATCTACGTGAGCGAGGTGCTGGAGGATGCCGGCATCGGCGTCCGGCTGATCCGGCACGATCGTCATACCCTCGCCCTCGTGGTCGACCTCGCCGACCGCGCCGCGGCGCACGCGGCCCTGGCGGGCGCCTGCGCGCACGAGCCCCTGCACGTCAAGCTCAAGCAGAGCGCTGCGGTGCTCGCGGTGGATGCTGCTCCTCTCCCGGATGCGCCGACGGCTGTGCGCGTGTACCGTCCGCGGATCGCTCGCGCGGGCGGGCTGCGATACGGTGCCGCGACCGGCGTCCGCGTGCAGTTCTGGCGCTTCGGGAGCGATGTCGTGGAAGCACCGTCGGACAACACCTTCTCGCGCCGCCGCACCGCGGCGACGGACCTCGTGGCGACGACGGTCGAACGCCACGGTCGGTCCTGGCGGACGTGGGAGGGGATGTTCGATCCGCAGCCGGATGAGGTCACCGACGAGATCGACATCGTCTTCTCCTGGGTCGACGGCTCCTCGACCGACTTCCAGCGCCAGCGTGCGGCACGCATGGCCGGATACGTCGTCGGCGCCGGCGACGACGGCCCGGCGCGGTACCGGCAGGTGGACGAGCTTCGCTACGCCCTGCGGAGCGTGCACATGTACGCACCCTGGGTTCGGCGCATCTTCATCGCCACCGACTCCCCCGCGCCGTCGTGGCTGCTCGACCACCCGAAGGTGACGATCGTGCGCAGCGAGGACTTCTTCGCCGACCCGTCGACGCTTCCCACGCACAATTCGCACGCCGTCGAGGCGCAGCTGCACCGCATCCCCGGGCTCGCCGAGCACTTCCTCTACGCCAACGACGACATGTTCTTCGGACGGCGCGTGCACCCGGAGATGTTCTTCACGCCCGCCGGCGTGACGAAGTTCGTCGAGTGCGGCGTGCGGATCGGATCGGGCGCCCCGGGGCCGCACCGCAGTGGGCACGACAACGGACTGCGCGTGAACCGGGCCCTCCTGAAGGAGCGCTTCGGTCGCACCATCACACGCGACCTGGAGCACTGCGCGACCCCGCTCCGTCGCAGCGTCATGGCCGAGCTGGAGTGTGAGTTCCCCGAGGATTTCGCCCGCACGGCCGGCTCGCGCTTCCGCGCCGCGACGGACATCTCGGTCACCAACAGCCTGTACCACTACTACGCGCTGATGACCGGCCGTGCTGTGCCGACCAGCCGTCCGCGCACCCGCTACGTGCAGACGACGATGCGCAGCGGCCTGCGTCGGATGGAGCGGCTGGCCGGCCGTGAGGCGGTCGACATGTTCTGCCTCAACGACGGCGGCGAGGTCGAGGTGC
>NZ_DEPK01000002.1:0-18266 GCF_002358725.1 Microbacterium sp. UBA3394 | reverse complement strand
CGCGCCTTCTCGTTGGTCTTGTTGCGCTTGATCTGCGACTTGATGTTCGCCACGTTCGACGTATCTTTCGTTCGGAGTGATCGGTGGATTGCCGAGTGGCAGGAGAGGGATGCCGCACGGCGGTCGTGAGGGCGGGAAACCCACACGCAAGCCAAAAGCCGATCTTACCAGGTTCACGACGATCCGCCCGCATCCGGATTCTCGAGCGTCGCGAGGGCCAGGTCGAGCAGCGCATTGAAGACTCGAGGTCGCATCGCCGTGACCAGGTGCGTCGTCCGCGGGACGACGATCAGCTCGGCATGGGAGGCGATGCGGGTGAAGAGCCGCTCGTTCGCCCGGAGCTGATCGTACTGGCCGTTGATGAACCACATCGGCACCTCGATGCGCTCGAGGGCCGCGAGCAGATCGAGCACGGACAGCGTGCGCAGCGCGACATCCTGCGCGGCGAGGGCGTAGCCGCCGGCGCCGAAGTCGTATCGGGTCTCGTCCGGAAGGGTGGCGTTCAGCACGCGATCGGTCAGCCACATGCCGCGGTCGGGGAGGGCATCGAAGCCGCGGGCGAGCATGCGGTATGTCGCGAGGCCCACCCCTCGGGGAATCGCCGTGCACGCGGCGGCGATGAAGCCGTCGACGGGTGGCGGATCCTCGGCGCCGACGTACTCGATCGAGAGCAGCCCGCCCATCGAGTGGCCGACGAGGAGAACGGGGCCGCGTTCCGCAGCGTCACGGACCGCGGCGTCGATGGTCGCGAATGCACTCTCCAGCGTGAACGCCTCGTCCATCCGGGATCCGTGACCGGGGAGGTCGACCGCGGTGACGGCGTTGCCGCGCTGTTCGAGGTGTGCGACCTGCGACCGCCACATGGTTGCGGACGTGCGGATGCCGTGGACCAGCACGACCTCCACCGCCATGGCTCCAGCCTATGCGGGCGCACGCATGGAGGCCCCGGCCCTCATCGGGACCGGGGCCTCCATGCAGCGTCCCGGTGCTACGCCGTCGTGGTGCGACGTCGCGTGACGGCGAAGGTGCCGCCGATCACGACGAGGAAGGCCGCGATCAGCGCCAGACCCCACGGCATCTCCGCGCCCGTGGCGGCGAGCGATCCGGCGGCGACCACGGTGACCGGGATCTCCACGGACTCGTATCCCTCGGACTCCAGCACGAGGGTGTGCGCCCCGGTGTCGAAGTCGGCGGGGATGCCGACGATGAAGGTGATCTCGCCCTGAGCGTTCGCGGTCGGGATCGCGTCGACCACGATCGGGTCGCTGAAGAGGGTCGCGGACACCGTCTGACCGGGCGTCAGCCCTGACAGCTCCACGGTCAGCGTCCCGCCCTGCTCCACCGTGCCCGAGCCGATGTTCCACTCGACCCAGTCCTCGTCGGCATCGGATCCGTCCGTCGGAGACGGAGTCGGCGTGGTCTCATCGGCGATGACAGCACGGCCCAGCGGAGCCGGGTCGACCGGCGTGAAGGTCGCGAAGTACGCCACCGATGCGGCCAGGTCCACCTGACCGGTGTCGGTGATGTCGGCTCCCTCGGTGAAGGTGGTGAAGTTGTCTCCGCCGGCCGCGAGGAACGAGTTCGTCGCGATCACGACGGTGTCGTCTTCGCCGACGGGTGCACCAGCGAGCGTCATCGAGACGATGTGCGATCCCGGCGCTGCATCCGGGTCGTACTCGTACGAGAAGCCCTCCGAGATGCCCATGTGCAGCTTGGGGCGGGAGGCGCCCTCCGGCTGCCACTGCTCCTCGAGGATCTGCTTCAGCTGCGCTCCCGTGACCTCGACCGTCACGATGGTGTTCGCGAACGGCTGCACGTTGGCGATGTCACGGTAGGTGACCGTGCCGTCCTCGCCGTAGAGCAGGTCGGCGCGGAGCCCGCCGGGGTTGATCATCCCGATGCCCGCCGGAGTGCCGGTGTAGTCCTCGTTCGAGGTGGCCCACAGGTACATGTCGGCGAGAGTGTTGCCCATGGCCGACTCGACGCCGCGGTCGTCTCCAGGCGGAGTGCCGCCGCGCAGGATGTCACCGGTGATCGATCCGACCTCGACAGAACCCTCCACCTCAGCGACCTCGACGGCGTCGGCGACGATCTCGGCGACCTCGGGATCCGCCGGATAGAGGGGGGTCTCCCCGTCCGTCAGCGGAACGACCGAGCCGTCGATCGAGACGAGCTCCTTGGTCTCGGTGTCGACCGAGATCTCGAGCAGCCCGAGGGCCTTGCCGTACTCCAGCGCCTGGATCACCGGCCGCTCACCCCCACCGGGGGTGGGGAGCATGCAGGCGTATTCCTGGTGCGTGTGGCCGGATGCGATGGCGTCGATGTCGTCGGACGCGCCGGCGACCAGCTCCGCGTAGTCGGTGTCCTCCGACGTCAGGGCTTCGCACGAGTCCGTCGCGGCGCCGTCATGCGTGAGGAGCACGATGACGTCGGCGAGATCGCCGTCCGTGATCTCTGCGGCCACGCGGTTCGCGGCCTCCAGCTGGTCGCCGAACTCGATGTCGGTTATACCGTCCGGCGAGACCATGACCGCGGTGTCGGGCGTGACCGTTCCGATGAACGCGATGCGTACCCCGTCGATGTCCTCGATGTAGTACTCCTCGAGGACCGGATCCTCGGTCCCCCTCGCGTACACGTTCGCACCCAGGCTGTAGCGCGCGCCCTCAGCCGCATCGCCCGCGCCGTAGCGCGGCGTCGCGACATCGGTCAGGAAGTCGAAACCCTTGTCGAATTCGTGGTTCCCGACCGCGCCCAGGTCCAGCCCGGCGGCCACCAGGGCGTCGATCGCGGGCAGGTCGTCCTGGATGAAGGAGGTGAACGTCGACGCGCCGATGTTGTCACCTGCCGAGACGAACAGCGTGTTCGGGTTCTCCGCTTCGAACGCGTCGACGGCCCCGGCGATCACGGCAGCGCCCGCAACCCCGTAGGAGTCGCCCTCCAGCCGGCCGTGGAAGTCGTTGATCGTCAGCACGTCGACCTCCGTGACGTCGGTCGCCGCCTCCGCGGTCAGACCGACCACCACCGGGTCGTGGTCCGAGGACCGGTACACGTCGTCGGCGTAGAACAGCGTGCCGTGGTTGTTGTAGCGGCTGTACTCGAGGGCGACGAACTCACCCGAGTTGATGTTCCAGATGTCACCGCCGGTCGCACGGGCGAGCGCGTGCTCGTTCATCAGGATGTGATCGAGCGAGCCCGAGAGCCCGGAGAACGAATACGACGACGTGTCGATGTCGAGTGCGGTCTCCGCGTCGACGTATCCGGCTCCGTAGAGCACCTGCATCGGGTCCTCCTGGCCGTAGGAGTTGAAGTCGCCGGCGAGGATGACGCTCTCGGTGTCGCCTCGGACCTCCTCGACCCATTCCGCCAGGGCCGTCGCCTGGCGCACGCGCGACTCGTTGCTGCTGCCCTGCCCGTCGCCGGCGTCGGCGTCACCGGGCCAGGGGCCCGCTGAGCCCTTGGACTTGAAGTGATTGACGACGAAGAGGAACTCCTCGCCGCCATCGGTCGGCGCGAAGACCTGACCGATCGGCTCTCGCGCGTTCCCGAACGCCTGGTCCGACGCCGACTGGTCGCCGAGCGCGAGCGATGCGCCCTCGGTGACGACCTCTGCCGGACGGTAGATGATGGCGTTCGTGATCACGTCCTGCTCGGAGGCCTCCGGCAGGTCATCCGATGACGGCACGTATGCCCAGATGTCGCTGCCGGCGGCGTCGTTCAGCGCATCCACGAGAGTCGCGGTCGCTTCGTCGGCCGTCTCGCCGAGGCGTGCGGAGTTCTCGATCTCCATGAGCCCGACGACGCTGGCGTCGAGGGCGTTGATGGCCGCGACGATCTTGTCCTGCTGTCGCTCGAGGTCGGCAGCATCCCATGCGCCGCGGACGTCGCAGCCGGTGCGGACGTTGTTGCCGTCGCCGTCGCGGTCTTCGTAGGCTTCGCACCCGGCAATGTCCTCGCCGAGCGTGGTGAAGTAGTTCAGCACGTTGAACGAGGCCACCGAGACGTCGCCGCCGACGGCTTCGGGAGCCGACGTGCGCGGGTTGGAGAAGGTGACGCCGTCCTCACCGGTTCCATCGCCGACGACAGGTGCGGTCGGCACGAAGCGCCACAGGTCGAAGCCGAAGCTCAGCACGACCGGCTCGTCGAACGTGGCGGTCCCGCCGACGACGACCGGCTCGGTGAGCGAGACGTACGGGGGCGTGAGGGACGAGTTCGCCGATGACGTGAAGTTCGTCGAGGCGCCGTCGTCGAGCACGACACCGCGTGCGGCGTTGTCCGCCACCACGTCGGCAGCCTCGGCGGACCCGGGTGCGGCGACATCGGTCGGCTGGCGGAGCGGCTCGTCACCGAACGCGAGCCCCACCTCGCCGTACTGATTGGTTCCGTACGTGTTGCTCACCGTGTAGGTGCCCTGCGGGGCGAGCAGCATCGATTCGAGGCTCTCGCGCTCGGCCTCGCCGGCCGGCCACTCGAGCTCGACGGGAGCGACGGGCTCGGCATCGGCGACGATCGTCGCGCCGCCGGTGGGCACCGAGAGCTGCGTGAGGCCGTAGTACTCACTGACCTGACCGGTGACCTCGACCGTTTCCCCCAGTGCCACGTCGCCGACGGTGGCCGACGAGTAGACGAAGATGGCGTCCGAGGCGTCGTGGGTGGCCAGGTCGATGTCGCCGCCGGTGCCGGGCGTCTGCAGCACGTATCCGTTCAGGCCGCCGCTGGGGTAGTGCGCGGTGACGATCCCGGTCGTGGTGACGGTCTGGCCGACGAGAGGGGACGCATCGGCGGTCCCCTGGATCTCGGAGATCGCGACCGGGTCTGCGGGCGTCGTCGGGGTCGGGGTCGGCGACGGGTCGACCGGCTCTTCGGGGTCGACCGGCTCCTGAGCCTCTCCGCTGTTCTGCGGGGTGGGTGTCGCGAGCGCGAAGTCGGCGGCGTTGTCCGCTGTGTGGGTGTGTTCGGCGTCGCGCGTGACGGACTGCGCGTTGGTCGTCTTGGGTGCCGCGGCTGCTCCCGCGTAGCCGTTGGCGTCACCGTAGCCGACGACATCGATGACCGATGCGGTTGCGGTGACATCACTCCCGGAGAGGGCTGCCGCGTCATCGACGAGCGCGACCTTGCCGCTGCTCCCGCTCATCGGGATGGAGCCGTCGACGTCAGCGGTGAAGCCGGTGAGCTCGGTGTTGTTCCCGAACGCCTGCCCGATCAGGAGGTAGCCCTCCGCAGCGATCGACCCGTCCAGCTCCGTGATCTGCCACGTGGTGCCGGTCGAAGAGGCGTACTGGACCGTCCACCCCGAGACGTCGACGCTCTCGTCACCGGGGTTGTAGAGCTCAATGAAATCGCGGTTGTGCGTTGCGCCGCCGTTGCCGCCGCCGCCGTAGACCTCGTTGATGATGACGGGTGCGGCGGTCGAGACGGCGGCCGTAGCGGGCGCGGGCAGAGCAAGACCCGTCGCGGCGAGCGCCACGGCGGTGAGCGCTGCAGCGGCAGAGCGCACTCGCCCTGACGGGGCGACGGGCGATGTCGGATCGGTCACGTCCGATGACTCCTTCAGCTGGATGCGGGGCGCCGCGCCGGTTGCGCGCGACACATCGCCTAACTCTTCGGGAAGCGAGTCGACATTGCGAGTTTCCTGCGTAAACGTTGCGTTAACGTCGGGTTGCGAGCTGGAGCCCGCCGGTGCGTCGCAGGTCGTACCCGCGCCCGTAGAATCGATGGGACATGTCACCGCGCGCACTCGAGCCCCTGCAGCCTTCCGCGACTCCACCGGAGTCGATCCGGAATTTCTGCATCATCGCCCACATCGACCACGGCAAGTCGACGCTCGCCGACCGGATGCTCCAGATCACCGGCGTGGTCGCCGACCGCGACATGCGCGCGCAGTACCTGGATCGCATGGACATCGAGCGCGAGCGCGGCATCACGATCAAATCGCAGGCCGTGCGGATGCCGTGGGCCGTCGCGGGCGCCGACGGCACAGAGCAGGCCTTCGCCCTCAACATGATCGACACCCCCGGCCACGTCGACTTCACCTATGAGGTCTCGCGCTCGCTCGCGGCGTGCGAAGGAGCCATCCTGCTCGTCGATGCGGCACAGGGCATCGAAGCCCAGACGCTTGCGAACCTCTACCTGGCGCTCGAGAACGACCTGCAGATCATTCCGGTCCTGAACAAGATTGATCTGCCGGCAGCGGATCCCGACAAGTTCGCCGCTGAACTGGCGGGCCTCATCGGCGGCGACCCCGACGACGTGCTGCGTGTGAGCGGGAAGACCGGTGTCGGGGTCGAGGCGCTTCTGGACCGTCTGGTCGAGAAGATCCCTGCTCCCGTGGGAGACGCGGACGCCCCGGCCCGAGCCATGATCTTCGACTCCGTCTACGACTCCTACCGAGGTGTGGTCACCTACGTGCGCATGGTCGACGGCAAGCTCCAGCCCCGCCAGCGCATCCAGATGATGTCGACGCGTGCGACCCACGACCTCCTCGAGATCGGGGTTTCCAGCCCCGAACCGATCCCCACGCAGGGACTCGGAGTGGGGGAGGTGGGCTACCTCATCACCGGTGTCAAGGATGTGCGGCAGTCCAAGGTCGGCGACACCATCACCGATCAGCGCAAGCCGGCGGCCGACGCCCTCCCGGGGTACACCGACCCGAAGCCGATGGTCTTCTCCGGCATCTACCCGATCGACGGGAGCGACTACGCGGATCTGCGCGAGGCGCTCGACAAGCTGAAGCTCTCCGATGCGTCTCTGCAGTATGAGCCGGAGACCTCGGTGGCCCTCGGATTCGGCTTCCGCTGCGGGTTCCTCGGACTGCTGCATCTGGAGATCATCACCGAGCGGCTCACGCGCGAGTTCGGACTCGACCTCATCACCACGGCACCCTCGGTGACGTACGACGTGATGACCGACACGGGTGAGACGGTCACCGTCACGAATCCGAGCGAGTATCCCGACGGGCGTGTCGCAGAGGTCTCGGAGCCGGTCGTCAAGGTCGGGATCCTGCTCCCCAAGGACTACGTGGGAACCGTGATGGAGCTCTGCCAGGCCAGGCGCGGCTCGCTGCTCGGAATGGACTACCTCAGTGAGGACCGCGTGGAGCTGCGCTACAACATGCCGCTGGGGGAGATCGTCTTCGACTTCTTCGATCAGCTGAAGTCGAAGACACAGGGATACGCGAGTCTCGACTACGAGCCGGCCGGTTCGCAGACCGCCGACCTGGTGAAGGTCGACATCCTCCTGCAGGGCGAGAAGGTCGATGCGTTCAGCTCGATCGTGCATCGGGAGAAGGCGTACGGCTACGGCACGATGATGACCGAGAGGCTGCGCAAGCTGATTCCCCGCCAGCAGTTCGAGGTGCCGATCCAGGCGGCCATCGGGGCGCGCATCATCGCCCGGGAGAACATCCGCGCCATTCGCAAGGACGTGCTGGCCAAGTGCTACGGCGGCGACATCTCCCGCAAGCGCAAGCTGCTGGAGAAGCAGAAGGAGGGCAAGAAGCGCATGAAGATGGTCGGTCGCGTCGAAGTGCCCCAGGAGGCGTTCATCGCCGCGCTGTCCGGTGACGTCGAGACGAAGAAGTAGGAGCTTCCGGCACTCACCGGATGCTCGGGAGCGGATCGGTAGGCTCGACACATGCGCCGCGGAACCTTCAAGGACGACACGGTCGACTACGCAGCCGTCGGGGCGACGCAGGCGCCTGACCTCATGCACTTCCCGCCGGAGCGGAGCATCCCCGCCGAGCAGGCGTGGCGGATCGGATCGGGGGAGTCGCGCTTCCGCAGCGCGGGCGAATCGCTGCTGTCATGGACGGCGCAGCGCGGGTCGGGACTCACCCTCAGCGATGTGCGCCCCGCGCCCGGGCCGATGTACTCGGGCGTGAGCTTCGATGCCGAGGGTGCACCGATCGCACCCAGTCGCACCGAGGCGGATCAGCGGTTCGACACCGACGGCACCCCGTTCGTCGGTGCGGGCACCTCCATCCGGCTCGCCGGCCGAGTCGCGGGCATGAGCGTCGACGCGGAACTCCGGGTGATCTTCGCGGTGGAGGAGCCGCGACGGATCGGCTTCGCCCTCGGCACGGTGGGCGGCTCGGTCGTCAGCGGCGAGGAGTCCTTCATGATCGAATGGCACGACAACGACGAAGTCTGGTTCACCGTCCGAGCCTTCGATGCGCCGCGCGCGACGCTGTACCGACTGATCCCCGCCCTGACGCGCCGCCGGCGTCGCGAACTCTTCACGCGCTATCTGCGGGCGATCTCGCCGCTCTACACGACGCCCGCGTGAGTGCGGATCGAGCGCGCTGATGGGCGCTGCGCTTCCTCTCGGTGATCCCGCTCCCGCGGACGGGATGCTGCCCGATGATCTCGTCCTCGACGGCGAGACCGTCTTCGGCGCGTATCTGCACGTGCCGTTCTGTCGCGTGCGCTGCGGATACTGCGATTTCAACACCTATACGGCCGGGGAGCTGCGCGGTGCGCGGCAGGACGCGTACGCCGACACGCTCGCGGAGGAGGTGCGGCTCGCAGGACGCGTTCTGGCCCATCGCGGGCCGTTGCGGGAGGCGTCGACGGTGTTCTTCGGCGGCGGGACCCCGACCCTCCTGCCAGCCGGCGACCTCGCTCGCATGCTCGAGGGGATCCGAGACACCTTCGGGATCGCGAAGGGCGCGGAGGTGACCGTCGAGGCCAATCCCGACACGGTCACCTCCGCCGTCGTCGACGAGCTCGCCGACGCGGGCGTCACCCGCATGTCGATCGGCATGCAGTCTGCGGTCCCGCACGTGCTGGCCGCTCTGGATCGCACGCACCGCCCGGAGAACGTCGGCCAGGCCGTGGCCGCCGCGCGCGCCGCGGGTTTGGGCGTGAGCGTCGACCTGATCTACGGCGCGCCGGGGGAGAGCCTCTCGGACTGGTCGCGCTCGGTCGACGCTGCGGTCGCCCTGGAGCCCGACCACATCTCCGCCTACGCCCTGATCATCGAGGACGGCACCAAGCTCGCGCGCCAGATCCGGCGCGGCGAGGTGCCGGCACCCGACGACGACCTGCAGGCGGACATGTACGAGGCCGCCGAGACGGCCTTCGCTGTGGCGGGGCTGGAGTGGTATGAAGTCTCCAACTGGGCACGGCGGGAATCCGACCGGTCGAGGCACAACCTCGCCTATTGGCGGGGTACGGACTGGTGGGGGTTCGGGCCCGGGGCGCACAGCCACATCGGCGGCCTCCGCTGGTGGAACGTCAAGCACCCCGCCGCCTACGCCGCGCGGCTGAGCGAGGGGTCGTCTCCCGCGGCCGGACGCGAGCGACCGGACCGTTCCTCGCGGGACCTCGAGACCGTGCTGCTGCGTTCGCGTATCCGCGAGGGGCTCCCGATCGCCCTCGTGCCCCGCGACCGGCGCGGCGCGGTGCCGGGGCTCATCGCCGACGGCCTGATCGATGGGGCGAGCGCGATCGGCGGCACGATCGTGCTCACCCTTCGCGGCCGGCTGCTCGCCGACGCCGTCGTGCGCGCCCTCACGGACTGACGGGCGGGCCCGACGCGCGCTCCGACGGTCGGCGCGATAGAATTGGCACTCACTCGAGACGAGTGCCAGTGCACGCCGGACACGTATGCGGGAGGATCCATGGTCAGCGCACGCGGACTGGAAGTCCTCCGCGCGATCGTGCAGGACTACGTCGAGACGCGCGAGCCGGTCGGCAGCAAGTCGATCGTCGAGCGTCACGCCTTCGGGGTGTCGGCCGCCACGATCCGCAATGACATGGCGATGCTCGAGGACGAAGACCTCATCGCGGCACCGCACACCTCGTCCGGCCGGATTCCCACCGACAAGGGATACCGCGTCTTCGTCGACCACCTCGCCGAGGTTCGTCCGCTCTCGCCCGCGCAGCGGACGGCCATCGCCGCCTTCCTCGAAGCGCCGGGAGATCTCGACGACCTCATGGTGCGCACGGTCCGGGCGCTGACCCAGCTGACCGGCCAGGTCGCCATCGTGCAGTATCCCTCCTTCGCCCAGGCGCATGTGTCCCACATCGAGCTGGTCGGGCTGGATGCGGGGCGCATGCTCGTTGTGATCGTCACCGACACCGGCCGCGTGTCGCAGCGGCTCGTCTTCCTCCCGCGCGATCCCGCCGAGGATGAGATCGTGCGCCTGCGGGCGGCGATCGCCGATCTCATCGTCGGCCGCCCCATCCGGGACGGTGCACACGCGATCGCCGAACGCCTTGCTTCGGCTGGAGGCGACCACCGCTCGCCCGATGACGCTGTGATCGATGTGATCGCGATGATCGTGGCGGAGGAACTCGACGAATTCCGGCAGGACAGACTCGTGATGGCGGGAACGGCCAATCTCGCACGGCGCGAGTCGGATTTCCGCGGAAGCATCTATCCGCTGCTCGAGGCGATCGAGGAGCAGGTGACGCTCATGCGCCTCATGGGCGAGATGGTGGCCGACGAGCACGGTCTCGCCGCGAGCATCGGACGCGAGAACGAGCCCTTCGGTCTCGCGGAGGCGTCGGTCGTCGCGGGCGAGTACGACGCGTCCGGTGCCCGGGCGCGTGTCGGCGTGCTCGGGCCGACTCGCATGGACTATCCGAGCAACCTCGCATCGGTGCGCGCGGTGGCGCGCTACCTGTCGCGGCTGCTCGAAGAAGACGAAGGCGCCCGCTGAGGCGCTCGAACACAGACGATCCCGTGGCGACACGGGTGGGAAGGCGAACGTGGCTGACCACTACGAAGTGCTGGGTGTCTCGCGAGACGCGAGCCCCGACGAGATCAAGAAGGCCTATCGGCGACTGGCGCGGGAGCTGCACCCCGACGTGAACCCGGGGGATGACGCCGCTGAGCGGTTCAAGTCGGTGACGCACGCGTACGACGTGCTGAGCGATCCCGATCAGCGAGCACGCTACGACATGGGCGGCGACTCGCCGTTCGGCGGTGGTGGCGCCGCCGGATTCGGATCCTTCGGCGACATCTTCGAGACGTTCTTCGGTGCCGCGGGCGGCGGCGGATCGCGAGGTCCGCGTCCCCGCTCCCGGCGTGAGCGGGGACAGGATGCGCTCGTGCGCGTCACGCTCGATCTCGGCGACGTCGTGTTCGGCGTCCACCGCGACATCGAGGTCGACACGGCCGTGCTGTGCGAGACCTGCGACGGCTCCTGCTGCCAGCCGAACACGCAGCCGGTCACGTGCGACATCTGCCACGGCTCGGGCCACGTCCAGCAGCAGGTGCGGAGCCTGCTCGGCAATGTCGTGACGAACGCGCCGTGCCGGGTGTGCCAGGGTTACGGAACGACCATCCCCTACCCGTGCGCGACCTGCCAGGGGCAGGGGCGGGTTCGGGCGCGTCGCAACGTGTCCCTCGACATCCCCGCGGGCGTGGAGACCGGCCTGCGGCTGCAGCTCCCCGGTTCGGGAGAGGTGGGACAGGCCGGTGGCCCCAACGGCGACCTCTACATCGAGGTGTCGGTGAAGGACCACGAGACCTTCAGCCGCGAGGGGGACGACCTGCTGGCGACGTTGGAGGTGTCGATGCCCGATGCCGTCCTCGGCACGACGACGACCATCGATTCCCTCGACGGCACGGTCGACCTGGAGATCCGGCCGGGTGTGCAGGCGGGCGATGTCCTGACCATCAAGGGGCGGGGCATCACCCCGTTGCGCGGCAGCCAGCGGGGCGACCTCCGCGTCGGAGTGCACGTCGTGACCCCGACCCGCCTGGACCACAAGGAGCGGGCGCTCATCGAGGACTTCGCCAAGCGGACGAAAGCGCCCGCGCCCAAGCTCGCGGAATTCCACCAGGGCCTGTTCGCGAGGCTGCGGGACCGCCTCCGGAACGGCTGACCGATGCCGCTGCACTTCGTCGTCGACGGGGGCACCGCGCTCGACGGTGACGAGGTCGTGCTCACGGGGCCCGAGGCGCATCACGCCGCCGCCGTGCGTCGGGTGCGCGTCGGTGAGGCCGTGACCGTCGGCGACGGCCGCGGCGCGTGGCTGTCGGGTGAGGTCGCCGAGGTGTCGCCGCAGCGGGTGACCGTCGTCATCACGCACCGGCGGACGGTGCCCGCGGCCGCTCCGCGACTCGTGCTGGTGCAGGCGCTCGCGAAGGGCGACAGGGACGAGCTCGCCGTGCAGGCCGCCACCGAGATCGGTGCGGATGCGATCATTCCGTGGCAGGCCTCGCGCAGCGTCTCCCGCTGGCAGGGCGCGAAGATCGAGAAGGGCCGTGCGCGCTGGTCGTCGATCGTGCGGGAAGCGGCCAAGCAGGCGCACCGCGCCTGGATCCCCGAGGTGACCGCCCCGGTGTCGACCGCCGACCTCGCGGCGCGCGCGGAGCACGCGCGACTGCTCGTGCTCGTCCCCGACGCCGCCGACCCGCTCACCGGCGTCTCCTTCGACCCGCAGGACACCACCGACGTGCTCGTGATCGTCGGACCGGAGGGCGGGGTGACGCCCGAGGAGGTCGATCGGCTGCGGTCGGCCGGAGCGCGGCCGGTGCGACTCGGGGAGAATGTGCTGCGCACCTCCACCGCCGGACCCGCCGCGCTTGCGCTGGCCAGTGCGGCGATGCACCGCTGGTGACCGGACCTCACGCCGCGGCGGCGGCGGGCGCCGATAGACTCGCGGTATGACGGAATCGTCTGTTTTCACCCGCATCCTGCGTGGCGAGATCCCCGCGGAGATCATCGCCCAGACCGACAACGCCTTCGCGATCCGCGACATCGCACCGCAGGCGCCGGTTCACCTGCTCGTGATCCCGAAGACCGAGCGGTACCGCGATGTCGTCGAACTGGCCGAAGGCGACCCCGCACTGCTCGCCGAGGTGGTCGGACTGGCCCGCACGGTCGCCGACGAGCACGCGGACGGCCAGTTCCGGCTCGTGTTCAACACCGGCGCTGCGGCCGGGCAGACCGTCTTCCACGTGCACGCCCATGTGCTCGCCGGACAGTTGGAGGAGAAGACCCTCGGTGCCTGAACAGGAACCCACCGTCGACCGCGTCTACGCGGACGGCGTCGCGATGGTGCAGCTTCTCGGCCCGCAGGACCGTCTGCTGCGAGTCGTCGAGCGCGAGCACCCGGAGGTGGATGTGCACGTGCGCGGCAACGAGATCACGCTCACGGGCGGAGCCGGCGCCGTCGCGTCGGCGCGCACGCTCGTCGACGAGCTCCTCGCCATGACCCGAGCCGGCCACGACATGGCACCGACCGACGTGTCCTCGAGCAGCCGCATCCTGCGTGCCGACGGCGGCATGCGACCGTCCGAGGTGCTCGGCGAGCAGATCCTGTCGTCGCGGGGGAAGGTCATCCGTCCGAAGACCCTCGGGCAGAAGGCGTACGTCGACGCCATCGACGAGAACACGATCGTCTTCGGCATCGGCCCGGCCGGAACGGGCAAGACCTACCTGGCGATGGCGAAGGCCGTGCAGGCGCTTCACCGCAAGGAGGTCAGCCGCATCATCCTCACGCGGCCCGCGGTCGAGGCGGGGGAGCGCCTGGGGTTCCTCCCCGGCACCCTGACGGACAAGATCGATCCGTATCTGCGCCCGCTGTACGACGCCCTGAACGAGATGATGGATCCCGAGATCGTGCCGAAGCTCATGGCGACCGGCACCATCGAGGTGGCGCCGCTGGCGTACATGCGCGGACGTACGCTCAACGACTCGTTCGTGGTGCTCGACGAGGCGCAGAACACCACGCCCGAGCAGATGAAGATGTTCCTCACCCGTCTCGGCTTCGGCACCCGCATGGTCGTGACCGGCGACATCACGCAGGTCGACCTTCCCCAGGGCGCCTCGGGTCTGCGGCTGGTCACGCGCGTCCTCGGTGACGTGGACGACATCCACTTCTCCCACCTCACCAGCGAGGACGTCGTGCGCCACACCTTGGTGGGGCGCATCGTCGACGCGTACAGCGAGTACGACGAAAGGCGGCTCGCCGCGCGGCGCGAGCGCGACGAGGCCACCGAGTTCGCCAACCGGGCGGAGCGCCGCGCCGCGGACCGGCCCAGCAGGCCGCGCGACCACCTTCCGAAACGAGGACGCTCATGACCATCGAGATCACGAACGAATCGGGCGTCGCGATCGACGAGACCGTTCTGCTGCGTCTCATGGAGCACGACCTCGCCGAGCTCCGGGTCAGCCCCGACGCGGATCTGGCGATCCTCCTCGTGGACGAGGGGGCGATGGAGGCGCTGCATGTGCAGTGGATGGATGAGCCCGGACCGACGGACGTGCTGAGCTTCCCGATGGACGAGCTGCGCCCGGGCACCGAGGACGCACCCACGCCGGCGGGGCTCCTGGGCGACATCGTGCTGTGCCCCCAGGTCGCCGAGACGCAGGCGATCGCCGCGAAGCACTCGACGATCGACGAGATCGTCATGCTGACCACGCACGGCCTGCTGCACCTGCTGGGGTTCGATCACGCCGAGCCCGACGAGGAGCGGGAGATGTTCGGCCTGCAGCGCGACCTCATCGCGTCGTTCCAGGCGGCCGAGCGTCGCCGCCGCGCATGACCGAGGCGCTCCTTCTCATCGCGGCGGTTCTGCTGCTGGCGTTCGGCGGGCTCATGGCCGCCGTCGACGCCGCCCTGAGCGTCACCTCCCGCGCCGACCTCGAGGAGCTCGGCGAAGACGGTCGCAGCACCGTCGCGCTCCGGCGCATCGCGGCCGACCCGGACGCGCATTCCACCGCCGTCGCCTTCATCCGCGTCGTCGTGGACACGACCGCGGCGGTGCTGGTGACCGTCTCGTTCACGCTCCTGTTCGAGAACCTCTTCTGGGCGACGCTCGCGGCGGCCGTGCTCATGTCGGGCATCTCCTTCGTCGTGGTCGGTGCGAGCCCCAGGAACTTCGGCCGGCAGCACGCCCGGGGCCTCCTGCGCGGGGCCGCGCCGATCGTGCGAGGCGTGCGGATCATGCTCGGTCCTCTCGCGCACGGTCTCGTGCTCCTCGGCAACCGGGTGACCCCCGGTGTGGCCCGCGGTGCGTCGTTCGCCTCCGAAGAGCAGCTGCTCAGCATGGTGGACGAGGCGGCCTCGCGCGACCTCATCGAAGAAGACGATCGCGAGCTCATCCACTCGGTGTTCGACTTCACCGACAGATACGTGCGCGAACTCATGGTGCCGCGCACCGACATGGTGACCGTCGACGCCGACGCGACCACGCGCGACGCGATGGCGATCTTCCTCGACCGCGGCGTGTCGCGCATCCCGCTCATGGACGACGACGCCGACGACGTCGTGGGGGTGCTGTACCTGAAGGACCTCGTGCAGTTCGGCTTCCGCGACGAGACCGGCTGGCGCGACACCCCGGTGGCGCGCATCGCCCGCCGCGCCGTGTTCGTGCCGGAGTCGATGAAGGCCGAGACGCTCCTGCAGCAGATGAAGCGCGACAGCGTGCACGTGTGCATGGTCGTCGATGAGTACGGCGGTGTGTCGGGGCTCGTGACCCTCGAGGACATCATCGAGGAGCTGGTCGGCGACATCTCGGACGAGTACGACCCCCGAGCGGATGAGATCACGCCGCTCGAGCACGGTCGATTCCGTGTGAGTGCCCGTCTCGGGCTGGACGAGGTCGGCGAGCTGTTCGATCTCGAGCTCGAGGACGAGGACGTCGATTCGATCGGCGGCCTCCTGGGCAAGGCGCTCGGACGCGTGCCGCAACCGGGTTCGACGGTGGAGGTCGGCGGTCTCGTGATCACCGGCGGTGCCTCGCGCGGACGGGGGCGCGGCATCTCGTCGGTCTTCGTCGCCCGGTCGGACAAGCCGCGGTCCGACAAGACCGAACCCCGCACGGGTGAGATCCCCGTGCCTCAGACATCCACCGGCGAGATCCGGATCATCCGAAGAGGCGATGGCGCATGACCGAAACGACACGATCCGGATTCGTCACCTTCGTCGGGCGACCGAACGTCGGCAAGTCGACGCTCACCAACGCCCTCGTCGGAGAGAAGGTCGCGATCACGAGCGACAAGCCGCAGACGACCCGGCGCGCGATCCGCGGGATCCTCAATCGTCCGGGCGGGCAGCTCGTGATCGTCGACACCCCCGGTATCCATCGGCCGCGCACGCTCCTCGGCGAGCGGCTCAACGACCTGGTGGAGCAGGTGCTCGGCGATGTCGACGTGATCGGGTTCTGCGTTCCCGCCACCGAGAAGGTCGGGCCCGGTGACCGGCGCATCGCCGAATCGCTCGACGGCTATCCGAGGGCGCGGAAGGTGGCCATCGTCACCAAGACCGATGCCGCCGAGCGTGCGCAGATCACCGATCGGCTTCTCGAGGTCGACGGGCTGCGGGAGGACTGGGACGCCGTGATCCCGCTCTCGGCGTCCACCGGCCGGCAGCTCGACGTGCTGTCGGACGAGCTCCTCCAGCTCATGCCGCCGGGCCCGGCCCTGTACCCCGAGGGCGTCGTCACCGATGAGGCGATCGAGGATCGCGTCGCAGAGATCATCCGGGAGTGCTCGCTGGAGGGGGTGCGCGACGAACTGCCGCATTCGATCGCGGTGGTCGTGCAGGAGATCGCCGAGCGCGAGGACTCGGATCTGACCGATGTCTACGCCGACATCGTCGTCGAGCGCGACTCTCAGAAGGCGATCATCATCGGGCGCAAGGGGGCGCGCCTGCGAGACGTGGGAGCCGCTGCCCGAGGCCAGATCGAAGCTCTGATCGGCGCGCGCGTCTACCTGTCGCTGCACGTCAAGGTCGCCAAGGAGTGGCAGCGCGATCCGAAGCAACTGGGACGGCTCGGGTTCTGACGTGACCTCACCGCGCGCCCGGGTGTACCCTGGGGTCATGCGCTTCGGCGGGCTCCTTCTTCTTAGCCGCCGCGACGAGGCCTCGATCTAAGGGCCTTCCTCGTCGCGGAGCCTCGTCATGGCCCCGGGGTCTTCCCCTCCTCCGACGACACGAAGAAGCGACCATGAAGAACACGCAGAAGCCTTCCGGGATGCCGGTGCACAAGTACCGCCCCTTCCACGAGCAGATCTCCGTCGACCTGCCCGACCGCACATGGCCGGCCCGGCGGATCACGCAAGCGCCGCGCTGGTGCGCGGTCGACCTGCGCGACGGCAACCAGGCGCTCATCGATCCGATGAGCCCCGAGCGCAAACGGCTCATGTTCGAGCTGCTGGTGAAGATGGGCTACAAGGAGATCGAGGTCGGATTCCCCTCGGCCAGCCAGACCGACTTCGATTTCGTGCGGCAGCTGATCGAAGCGGATCTCATTCCCGACGACGTCACCATCCAGGTGCTCACACAGGCGCGGGAGCACCTCATCGAGCGCACCTACGAGTCGATCCGCGGCGCGAAGCAGGCGATCGTTCACCTCTACAACTCCACGAGCGTGCTGCAGCGCGAGGTCGTGTTCCGCACCGATCGGCAGGGAATCATCGACATCGCCCTCGAAGGGGCGAGGCTGTGCCGACGCCTGGAGCGCACGATTCCGGACACGCAGGTGTTCTACGAGTACTCGCCGGAGAGCTACACCGGCACCGAGCTCGACTTCGCCGTCGACGTCTGCAACCAGGTCATCGAGGTCCTCGAGCCCACCCCCGACCGGAAGGTCATCATCAATCTGCCCGCGACGGTCGAGATGGCGACACCCAACGTGTACGCCGACTCGATCGAGTGGATGAGTCGCCACCTGGCGCACCGTGAGAACGTCATCCTGTCGCTGCATCCGCACAACGACCGTGGCACGGCCGTCGCCGCCGCCGAACTGGGGTACATGGCCGGCGCCGACCGCATCGAAGGATGTCTGTTCGGCAACGGCGAGCGCACCGGCAATGTCGATCTGGTGGCCCTGGGGATCAATCTGCTCACGCAGGGCATCGATCCGCAGATCGACTTCAGCGACATCGATCAGATCAAGCGCACCGCCGAGTACTGCAACCAGCTGCCCGTGCACGAGCGCAGCCCGTGGGCGGGGGACCTGGTCTTCACGGCCTTCAGCGGCTCGCACCAGGACGCCATCAAGAAGGGCTTCGACGCGATGGCCGCCCGCGCGGCCGACGAGGGCGTCTCGCCCGACGAGATCGAGTGGGCCGTTCCCTACCTGCCGATCGACCCGAAGGATCTGGGCCGGTCCTATGAGGCCGTCATCCGGGTCAACTCGCAATCCGGCAAGGGCGGCGTGGCCTATCTGCTCAAGTCCGACCACGCCCTCGATCTGCCGCGCAAGCTCCAGATCGAATTCTCGGGTGTCGTGCAGGCCAAGACAGACGCCGAGGGCGGCGAGGTCACGAGCGGCGAGATCTGGAACGTCTTCACCGACGAGTACCT
>NZ_DEPK01000136.1:24783-33997 GCF_002358725.1 Microbacterium sp. UBA3394 | reverse complement strand
GGGCGCGGCCTCCGCGACGAACGACGCGAAGAACCCGTTGTCGGAGGTGTACCGCGCGATCTGGCCGAGGACCTCGGTGACCTGGCGCCGGGCCGGCACCACGCCTCGCGACAGGCCCTCCCGGAGGGTCTGCGCGTAGCCCGCGACGGCTTCCGGCAGCGCCGACATCCGCGCGGAGACGGTCGACCAGTCCTCGATCGTCTCGGTGGGCATGAGGTCGAACACGGAACGGATGTCCTGTGCGGGCGAGGCGATCACGTTGAGGTCGCGGAGGGGCCACTGCGCATCGTGGAGCTCGAGTTCCAGCTCGAGCGTTCGGGAGAGATCCTCCTTGGTCACGGCGTCGACCGCGTCCGTCACCTCGGCAACGGACAGATCGGCGAGGGCGCGACGAGCGGCATCGGCGCCGGCCGCGACGCCCGCGGGCGAATAGTCCGCGAAGCGATGGTTGTGCTCGAAGCGGCCGATGTACGTCGCGACGATCGGATCGAGGTCCGCGACCGTGTCGACCCACGCCTCCGCGATCGTGTCGATCGGCGTGGGGGTGCGTTCAGGCGTTGTCATGCTCCGAGCCTAGAAGATCCCGGGCCCGCTCAGGCGGGCGTCAGTGTCCGGCCACACTCCAGTCCGCGCCGCGGCCGATCTGCACGTCCAGCGGAACGGTGAGGCTCGCGGCATCACCCATGCGAGCCGTGACGATCCGCTCGACGGCATCCCACTCGCCGGCGGCGACCTCGACCACGAGTTCGTCGTGGATCTGCAGCAGCACGCGCGACGACAGATCGGCATCACCGAGTTCCGCGTGGATGTTCAGCAGCGCGATCTTCATGATGTCTGCCGCACTTCCCTGGATGGGGGCGTTGAGCGCTGCGCGCTCGGCGTTCTCGCGCAGCACGCGATTCGGGCTGGCGAGATCGGGGAAAGGACGACGACGGCCGAAGATCGTCTCGGTGTATCCGTCGATGCGAGCCTGCTCGACCGATGACCGCAGGTAGTCACGCACGGCACCGAAACGGGCGAAGTACTCTCGCATGAGTTCCTTCGCCTCGGACTGCTCGATCCGCAGCTGCTTCGACAGACCGAACGCCGAGAGGCCGTAGACCAGTCCGTACGACATCGCTTTGACCTTCGTGCGCATGGCGGGGCTGACCTCGGCAGGTTCGACGCCGAACACTCGCGCACCGACGAAGCGGTGCAGGTCCTCGCCGGTGTTGAACGCCTCGATCAGACCTTCATCGCCCGAGAGGTGCGCCATGATGCGCATCTCGATCTGCGAGTAGTCGGCGGTCAGGAGGGTCTCGTACCCGTTCCCGACCTCGAAGGCCGCGCGGATGAGCCGGCTCTCTTCGGTGCGGATGGGGATGTTCTGCAGGTTCGGGTCCGTGCTCGAGAGTCGACCGGTCTGGCTGCCGGTCTGCACGTACGTCGTGTGGATGCGGCCGTCGTCTCCGATGGCCGCATCGAGCGACTCGACGATCTGCCGCAGCTTCGTCGCCTCCCGGTGCTGCAGCAGAAGACGCAGGAACGGATGCGGGCTCGACTCCTGCAGATCCGCCAGAACCGCCGCGTCGGTGGAATAGCCGGTCTTGGTCTTGCGCGTCTTCGGCAGCTCCAGCTCCTCGAAGAGCACCTGCTGAAGCTGCTTCGGCGAGCCCAGGTTGACCTCGCGACCGATCGTCGCGTACGCCTCCTGTGCGATGGCGTCGGCGCGCGAACCGAGATCACCGGAGAACGCCGCCAACTTCTCGTGCGAGACGGCGACACCCGCCAGCTCCATGTCCGCGAGAGTCAGCAGCGTGGGCAGCTCGATGTCGACGAGGACGTCGGCGACGCGCGCGGGAAGCTTGTCACGGAGGGCATCGGCGACTCTCAGGGCGTACCACGAGAGCTGGCCGGGGGTGGCCCCCTCCTCCTCCGGCACGAGCTGCGTCGGGTCGGAGGTGGGGAGCTTCTCATCGAGGTAGCTCTCGACGAGGTCGGCGAGCGACTTGTCGGGAAGGCTGGGGCGCAGCAGCCAGCCGGCTATGAGCACGTCGAAGACGACGGTGTCGACGACCGCCCCGGCTCGGCGAAGGGCCTTCACCTGCGCCTTCGCGTCGCAGAAGACCTTGGGTGCATCCGAAGAGAGCCACGGGAGCAGGATGTCGGCGGTCGCGTCGTCCCAGGTCACTTCGACGGCCGCGTCGGATGTGGCCAGGCCGACGCGGCGGGGCAGCTCGCCGAGGGTCGACACGGTCACCCCCACCTCGCCCGACGTGGCCTGCAACCATTCCGAGAGCGCGGCGGCATCGGGCTCCGACGGCGTCGGGGCCTCCGCGACAGGTGCAGAAGCGGCGGCCATCGCACCGTCGACGCCGGCCGCTTCGAAAACGCGTGGCAGGAGGGTCCGGAACTCCAGACGCGCGAAGATGTCGCGCACCGCCTGGGCATCGATCGGCCGCACGGCCAGGTCGCCGGGCACGACAGGAAGCTCGACGTCACGCAGCAGGCGGTTGAGCGAGCGATTTCGGCGCACATCGTCGATGTGGTCACGGAGGTTGTTGCCGACGACGCCCTTGATGGTGTCGGCCTGCGCGAGAAGGTCATCGAGCGTGCCGAACTGCGTGAGCCATTTGACGGCGGTCTTCTCCCCCACCTTCGGAACCCCGGGCAGGTTGTCGCTCGTCTCACCGACCAGCGCCGCGACATCGGGGTACTGCTCCGGTGGCACCTTGTAGCGCTCCAGCACCGCCTCGCGGTCGTAGCGCTTGAGCTGCGACACACCCTGCACGTTCGGGTAGAGCAGGGTGACGTTGTCGTCGACGAGCTGGATGGTGTCGCGGTCGCCGGAGCACACCAGCACGTCGAAGCCGGCGGCGGAGCCCTGCGTGGCGAGGGTGGCCAGAATGTCGTCCGCCTCGATGTCCTCCTGTTCGAGCACCGTGATGCTCATGGCGGCGAGGCAGTCCTTCAACAGCGGGATCTGGCCCTTGAACTCCGGCGGTGTCTCTGACCGGTTGGCCTTGTACTCGGTGTACTCGCGAGTGCGGAAGGACTGCCGCGAGGTGTCGAAGGCGACGGCCATATGGGTCGGCTTCTCGGCCTTGATCAGATTGATCAGCATCGCGAGGAAGCCATACACGCCGTTGGTGTGCTGCCCGTCGCGCGTGGAGAAGTTGTCGACCGGGAGGGCGTAGAACGCGCGGTACGCGAGCGAATGTCCGTCGACGACCAGAAGGGTAGGCTTTGCGGAGTCCGTCACCCTGCAAGCCTAGACGCGGGTGCCGACACCCCCGAACCGCTCCGAGGGAGGCTCCCGCCATGACCGATGCGACGACCGTCGACGCACTCGACTGGGCCACCGAGCGCGGGATGGGCGCCCTGGCCGAGAAGATGGGCATCCGCTTCACGGAGTTCACCGTGGAGCGCGCCGTCGCCACGATGCCGGTCGACGGGAACACCCAGCCGGTGGGGCTCCTTCACGGCGGAGCCTACGTGGTCCTGGGTGAATCCCTCGGCTCGATGGCGGCCAATCTGCACGCCGGACCGGGCCGGCTCGCGGTCGGCGTCGACATCAACGCCACGCACACGCGATCGGCGCGATCCGGCCTCGTGACCGGCGTGTGCACCCCCGTCCACCTCGGGCGCAGCATGACGGTGCACGAGATCGTGGTCACCGACGAGGACGGCCGACGCTGCTCGACGGTGCGCATCACCAACCACATAACGGATCTCCCCGCCTCCTGACGGCGGTGCCGGCGAAGACGGGGAGATCCGAGGGTTCGAGGGCGTCAGTCCTTCTTGGGCGCCAGCTGCTCGATGATGGCCTTGGCGACATCCTGCATCGTGAGGCGGCGGTCCATCGACGCCTTCTGGATCCAGCGGAACGCCTCAGGCTCGGACAGACCCATCTTCTCGTTGAGCAGGCCCTTGGCGCGATCCACGAGCTTGCGGGTCTCGAAGCGCTCCACCATGTCGGCGACCTCGGCTTCGAGGGTGATGATCTGCTCGTGGCGCGCGAGGGCGATCTCGATGGCGGGCAGCAGGTCATTGGGCGTGAACGGCTTTACGACGTACGCGAGCGCACCGGCCTCGCTCGCTCGCTCGACAAGTTCCTTCTGGCTGAAGGCGGTCAGCAGCACCACGGGCGCGATGTTGTTCTTGCTCAGCTTCTCGGCGGCGGAGATGCCGTCCAGCTGCGGCATCTTCACGTCCATCACGACGAGGTCGGGCCGAAGCTCGGTCGCCAGCTGCACGGCGGTCTCGCCGTCACCTGCTTCTCCGACGACGTCGAATCCGTTGTCGCGCAGGATCTCCACGATGTCGAGGCGGATGAGGGACTCATCTTCGGCGACGACGACTCGACGGGGGGCGCTGGCCGCAGACGCGGACTGATCTTGCTCTGTCACCATTGAATCCTACGGTATCGTCATCTCCGCACCGGCCGGTGTGGCGGAATGGCAGACGCGACCGACTCAAACTCGGTTGCCCGAGAGGGCGTGTGGGTTCGACTCCCACCACCGGCACACCCTCGTCACGTCGCTCTGACGAACCAGGTGTCCAGCGGCGCCGCCGCGGCGTCCACGAGAACCTCGGTGTGGGCACCCAGGTCGAGCCGCTCCCCCGGCTGCAGCACATCGAACCCGTTGCGCTGGAAGAAGACGGCGTGCTCACTCGCCGCGGCACCGAAGATCACCTCGGGCGACAGGTCAGCGCCGAGCACCTGAGGGATCACGGCCAGAGCGAGGGAGGCGATTCCTCGTCCACGATGCTCCGGTGCCGTGACGAGGGCGCGCACGTGCACGACCACGTTCTGCTGCGGCGACAGGGAAGCGCGCACGACGGCGATCCCGGCGATCTCCCCACCCTCGGCGGTCACGATCACCGCACCGTCGGAACGCGCGTACTCGAACGAAGGCGCGCCGGCCAGGTGCGCACGCACGAGGGCGGTCACTCCGGCGGCGTCCTCCGGTTTCGAACCCCGCACGACATAGCCGTCGGCGTCGAGGTCACGAGCGATCTCGACCGTTCGAGCACGGACTCTCCCGGCAAACCATCCCTTGCGAAGAAGCTGCATGCCACCACCCTGTCACGCCCTGGCGGGGGTGACAGCGTCGCTCAGCCGAAGTACTGGTTGCCGAGTGCCTTGCTCTTCAGAGCGTCGAACTCGCCCCGCGTGATCACGCCGGCGTCGAGGAGCTCCTTGGCCTTGGCGATGTCGCCGGAAGGGTCGGACGATGCAGCAGGGCGGTAGTCATCGGCCTCCGGAGCACCCGGGCGCTCCCGCCGCGCGGACCGCTCGGCCATACCGCGTCCTCGAGCTATCACGTAGACCAGGGCGGTCAGCATCGGAACGAAGACAAGGAAGACGATCCAGAGCGCCTTCCACCCGCCGGCGAGCTGGTGGTCGCGGAAAAGATCCACGATCACCAGGGCCACCACGAAGATGTACGCGATGACGTAGAACGCCATCAGCATGAACCAGAAGATGTCCCAGATCATGATGATCTCCTCACGGACGACGGAACGGTCGCGCTCAGGATAGCGCGACCGTTCCGGTCCGAGCGATGACTATTCGCGTGACTGATAGATCGGCGCGGCGCCGTGCACCGCGTCGCCCACCTTGTGGATGCGGATGTCGTTGGTCGATCCGGTGATCCCGGGAGGCGAACCGGAGATCACGACGACCTTGTCGCCGACCTTGGCCAGGTCGTTGGACAGCAGGTAGTCGTCGACCTGGATGAACATCCGGTCGGTGTGCGGCACATGCTCGACGAGGCTGGACTGGATACCCCACGTGACGGCCATCCGTCGACGGATAGCGGGATCCGGCGTGAAGGCGAGCATCGGTATGCCCGGACGCAGACGCGAGAGACGTCGCGCGGTGTCGCCGGACTCGGTGAATGTGCAGAGGTACTTCGCTTCGACGAAAGCGGCGACCTCGAGTGCGGCAAGAGTGATGGCGCCGCCCTGCGTGCGCGGCTTGGACCGCAGCGGCGCGATGCGCTCGAGTCCGTGCACCTCCGTCGAGTCGACGATGCGGGCCATCGTCTCCACCACGACGACCGGGTAGTCACCCACGCTGGTCTCGCCCGAGAGCATGACCGCGTCGGCGCCGTCGAGCACCGCGTTGGCGACGTCGCTCGTCTCGGCGCGGGTCGGAACCGGGCTGTTGATCATCGATTCGAGCATCTGCGTCGCCACGATGACGGGCTTCGCCATGCGGCGGCACAGCTCCACGGCGCGCTTCTGCACGATCGGAACCGCCTCCAGCGGCAGTTCGACGCCCAGGTCGCCACGGGCGACCATGATGCCGTCGAACGCGTCGATGATCTCCTCGAGGTTGTCCACCGCCTGGGGCTTCTCGATCTTCGCGATGATCGGGATGTGGCGCCCCTCCTCCGACATGATCACGTGCACGCGGCGCACGTCTTTCGCGGAGCGGACGAAGGAGAGGGCGATCAGGTCCGCTCCGGTGCGCAGCGCCCAACGGAGGTCGTCCTCGTCCTTCTCGGACAGGGCGGGAACGTTCACGGCGACGCCGGGAAGGTTGATGCCCTTGTTGTTGGAGACCGGGCCGCCGACGATGACCTCGGTGGTCACGGTCGTGCCGTCGGTCTCGAGGACCTTGACGCGAACCTTGCCGTCGTCGATCAGAAGGAAGTCGCCGGCCTTGACGTCCTGCGGCAGACCCTTGAAGGTCGTCGAGACGATCTCCTTGGTGCCGGGGATGTCGTCGACGGTGATCTTGAAGATGTCGCCCTCGGCGAGCTCGTGGGGTCCGTCGGCGAAGCGGCCGAGGCGGATCTTGGGTCCCTGGAGGTCGACGAGCACGGCGACCGCGCGCCCTGCGTCGTCGGCCGCTTTGCGGACGTTGGCGAAGTTGTTGTCGTGGACCGAGTAGTCGCCGTGGCTCAGGTTCAGGCGGGCCACGTCCACACCGGCGTCGATGATCGCGCGGACCATCTCATACGACGATGTGGCGGGACCCAGCGTGGCGACGATCTTGGCACGTCTCATCCGATGTCTTCTCCGGGTGCTGGGGGTGAGGTCGGCCTGATGGCCGTGACCAGACTACGCAGGCTGCAGTCCGATCGCGACATCGGTCGGGGTGACCGGTGCCGGGAGCGAGGTGACGCCCATGAGGTGCTCGTCGATCGCCGATGCGGCGGCGCGACCCTCGGCGATCGCCCACACGATGAGGGACTGACCGCGACCGGCGTCTCCGGCGACGAAGACCCCCGCAACCTCGGTCTGGTAATCGCTCGCGCGCTCCACGTTGCCTCGCGACGTGAAGGCCGTGCCGATCTGGCTGTCCAAGGCCTCCTGCTCGGGACCGGTGAAGCCCATGGCGATGAGCACCAGATCCGCGGGGATCTCCCGCTCGGTGCCCTTCTTCGGCACGCGACGGCCGTCGACGAACTCGGTCTCGGCGACCACGAGGGCGCGCACCTCGCCGACATCGTTCGAGAGGAACTCCACCGTCGAGGCGAGGTAGGAGCGCTCTCCTCCCTCCTCGTGAGCGCTGGCCACCTCGAAGAGCGTCGGCGTCATCGGCCACGGCTGATGCTCTGGCCGCTCCTCGGGAGGCTGCTTGCCGATCGCGAGGTTCGTGACGCTGAGTGCGCCCTGCCGGTGTGCGGTGCCGATGCAGTCGGCTCCGGTGTCGCCGCCGCCGATGACCACGACGTGCTTGCCTTCGGCGCTGATCTGGTTGGCGACCGCGTCGCCGGCGACGGCCTTGTTCGATTCGACGAGATACTCCATGGCGTAATGAACGCCGGCGAGGTCCCGACCCGGGATCGGCAGATCGCGGGGAACGGTCGCGCCCGTGGCGATCAGCACGGCGTCGTATCGCGCGCGCAGGTCCGCCCACGTGATGTCGACTCCGATCTCGACACCGGCACGGAACCGCGTGCCCTCATCCTGCATCTGACGCAGACGCATCTCGATGTGACGCTTCTCCATCTTGAAGTCGGGGATGCCGTAGCGCAGCAGCCCGCCGATGCGGTCGTCGCGCTCGTAGACCGCGACCGTGTGACCTGCACGGGTCAGCTGCTGAGCGGCGGCCAGTCCGGCGGGACCGGATCCGACGACCGCGACGGTCTTGCCCGTGAGACGCTCGGGCGGCTCCGGCTCGACCCAGCCGTTCGCGACGGCGTCGTCGATGGTGGCGACCTCGATCTGCTTGATCGTGACGGCGGGCTGGTTGATCCCGAGCACGCAGGAGCTCTCGCACGGAGCGGGGCACAGCCGCCCGGTGAACTCCGGGAAGTTGTTCGTCGCGTGGAGCCGCTCGATCGCGGCGCGGCCCTCGCCGCGCCACATCAGATCGTTCCACTCCGGGATGAGGTTGCCGAGCGGGCAGCCCTTGTGACAGAACGGCACCCCGCAGTCCATGCAGCGTCCGGCCTGACGCCGGAGCACTGCCGAGTCACCGGGTTCGTACACTTCCTTCCAGTCGAGGATGCGCACGGGGACCGGCCGGCGGGCGGGAAGCTCGCGCTCGGTCGTCTTGAGGAATCCCTTGGGGTCAGCCACCTGTCACCTCCAGAATGCGGCTCCACACGATGTCGCCGTCGGGGTCGAGCCCCTGGTCGACGGCGTCCTGTCGGGTCTGCAGCACCGCGGCGTAGTCGCGCGGCAGCACCCGGACGAAGTGGGAGATTTCGTTGTCGAAGTCGTCGAGCATCGCCTTCGCGAGCGCGGATCCGGTCTCGGCGACGTGCTGCTCGAGCAGGTCGCGCAGGATCTCGGCGTCACCGGAGCCGAGTTCGCCCAGTTGCAGCTCACCGGTCGCCAGCGCGTCGCGGTTCACCTGCGACTCATCGAGCCGGTAGACGTAGGCGGTGCCGCCGGACATCCCAGCGCCGAGGTTGCGTCCCGTGGTGCCGAGGATCACCGCCAGCCCGCCGGTCATGTACTCCAGCGCGTGGTCGCCCACGCCTTCCACGACCGCGGACGCACCGGAGTTGCGCACGAGGAATCTCTCTCCGACGACACCGCCGAGGAAGAGCGATCCGCGGGTGGCGCCGTAGCCGATGACGTTGCCGGCGATGACGTTCTGCGACGGGTCGAAGGTCGCGGCGCGAGGCGGACGCACGACCACCTTGCCACCCGACAGGCCCTTGCCGACGTAGTCGTTCGAGTCGCCCTCCAGGCGCAGCGTGATCCCGGCGGGCAGGAACGCACCGAAGGACTGACCGGCGGAGCCGGTGAGATTGACCTGGATCGA
>NZ_DEPK01000136.1:15571-24402 GCF_002358725.1 Microbacterium sp. UBA3394 | reverse complement strand
GTCCCCACCGCGCGCGCCGTGTTGCGCACCGGGAGGTCGATCGAGATCTCTCCCCCGCCCTCGATGACCTCGCGAGCGCGCTCGATGAGCTGCACGTCGAAGTGGTCGTCGAGCTCATGATCCTGGCTGCGCGTCTGACGCCGTGCGAGGTCGTCGGCGAACGCCGGGCCCTCGAGGACGGGAGCGAGATCCATGCCGCTCGCCTTCCAGTGCTGGATCGCGCGGTCGATGTCGAGCAGCTCGTTGTGGCCGATCGCCTCATCCAGCGTGCGGAAGCCGAGGGCCGCGAGGTATTCACGCACCTCCTGCGCGATGAACTCCATGAAGTTGACGACGAACTCGGGCTTGCCGGTGAACCGCGAGCGGAGCACCGGGTTCTGCGTCGCCACGCCCACCGGGCACGTGTCCAGGTGGCACACGCGCATCATGATGCAGCCCGAGACCACCAGCGGTGCGGTGGCGAAGCCGAACTCCTCGGCCCCCAGCAGCGCGCCGATGATGACGTCGCGACCGGTCTTGATCTGCCCGTCGACCTGAACCACGACACGGTCGCGCATGTTGTTGAGCATGAGCGTCTGCTGCGTCTCGGCGAGCCCCAGCTCCCACGGCGTGCCGGCGTGCTTGAGCGAGTTCATCGGGCTCGCTCCGGTCCCGCCGTCATGACCCGATACGAGGATCACATCCGCGAGTGCCTTCGCCGTACCCGCCGCCACCGCGCCGATTCCCGACTGGCTCACGAGCTTGACGTGGATGCGCGCCTTGGGGTTCGCGCGCTTGAGGTCGAAGATGAGCTGCTTGAGGTCTTCGATGGAGTAGATGTCGTGGTGCGGCGGAGGCGAGATCAGCCCCACCCCGGCGGTCGCGTGACGTGTGCGGGCCACCCACGGATACACCTTCGTGGGCGGCAGCTGGCCGCCCTCGCCGGGCTTCGCACCCTGCGCGAGCTTGATCTGGATGTCGTCGGACTCCGTGAGGTAGAGGCTCGTGACGCCGAAGCGACCCGATGCCACCTGCTTGATCGAGCTGCGCCGTTCCGGGTCCATGAGACGGTCGACGTCTTCGCCGCCCTCACCGGTGTTGGACTTGCCGCCGATGCGGTTCATCGCGATCGCCAGCGTCTCGTGCGCTTCCTTCGAGATCGAGCCGTAGCTCATCGCGCCGGTCTGGAAGCGCTTGACGATCGACGGGACCGGCTCGACCTCGTCGATCGGAACGGGGGTGCGCTCGTCCGTGCGGAGCCGGAAGAGGCCGCGCAGCGTCTTCAGCTCGGCGGCCTGGTCGTCGACGAGCTTCGTGTACTCGCGGAAGATGTCGTATCGGCCGGTCCGGGTCGCGTGCTGCAGCCGGAACACCGTGTCGGGGTTGAACAGGTGAGGGGACCCGTCTCGGCGCCACTGGTACTCACCGCCGGTCCACAGCCGCTCGTGGGCGCGCACCGCTCCGTCCTCGGGATAGGCGTACTCGTGTCGCGACGAGTTCTCGGTCGCGATGACCTCGAGCCCGACGCCCCCGAGCTTGGTCTCTGTGCCGGTGAAGTACTTGTCGACGAACTCCTGAGAGAGGCCGACGGCCTCGAACACCTGTGCGCCGGCGTAGGAGGACACCGTCGAGATGCCCATCTTGGACATGATCTTCAGCACGCCCTTGCCGAGGGCCTTGATGAGGTTCGCGACCGCCTTGGCGGGGGTGATGCCGGTGATGTAGCCGGCGCGCACGAGGTACTCGACGGTCTCCATCGCCAGATAGGGATTGACCGCCGAGGCGCCGTATCCGATGAGGGTCGCGACGTGATGCACCTCGCGCACGTCTCCCGCCTCGACGACGAGGCCCGCCTTCATGCGCGTCTCCTTGCGGATGAGGTGGTGGTGCACGGCTGCCAGCATCAGCAGCGACGGGATGGGCGCGAGGTCCTTGTTGGAGTCGCGGTCGCTCAGCACGATGTACTCCGCGCCGTCCTCGATCGCGCGATCGGCTTCGGCGCACATCTGCTCGAGGCGCTTGCGCATGCCCTTCTCCCCCGCCTCGACCCGGTAGAGGCCGCGGATGGTGACGGAGCTGCGTCCGGGCACGGCGGTGTCGATGTGCTGGATCTTGGCCAGCTCGTCGTTGTCGATCACCGGGAAGTCGAGGGTGACGGTGTGGGTGTGGTCGGGTCCCCACGACAACAGGTTCCGCTCCGGTCCCAGCCCGAGCGACAACGACGTGACGACCTCTTCACGGATCGAGTCGAGCGGCGGGTTCGTCACCTGTGCGAACTGCTGGGTGAAGTAGTCGAACAGCAGACGCGGGCGGTCGCTGAGCACGGCGACCGGCGTGTCCGATCCCATGGCGCCGAGCGGCTCGGCACCGTTCTGCCCCATCGGGGTCAGCAGGATGCGCACTTCCTCCTCGGTGTAGCCGAAGGTGCGCTGACGACGTGTGATCGAGGCGATCGGGTGCACGATGTGCTCGCGCTCGGGAAGCTCGGACAGCCGCACGCGTCCGGCGTCGAGCCACTCCTGCCAGGGGTGGAGACCGGCGAGCTCCGCCTTGATCTCCTCGTCCTCGATGATGCGGCCCTGCGCCGTGTCCACGAGGAACATGTGACCGGGCTGGAGGCGACCGCGACGCTTGATGCGCTCGGGCTCGAAGTCGAGCACGCCCGTCTCGCTGCCGATCACGACGAGTCCGTCGGTCGTCTCCGTCCAACGGCCGGGGCGCAGGCCGTTGCGGTCGAGCGTCGAGCCGACGACCGTGCCGTCGGTGAAGATCAGGGCGGCGGGCCCGTCCCACGGCTCCATCTGGATGGAGTGGTAGTCGTAGAACGCGCGGAGCTGCGGGTCCATGTCGGACTGCTTCTCATACGCCTCCGGCACCATCATGAGGATCGCGTGCGGGAGCGAGCGACCGGTGAGCGTGAGAAGCTCCAGGACCTCGTCGAACGAGGCCGAATCGCTCGCGCCGTCGGTGCAGATGGGCAGCAGCGGACGCACGTCGCCGATGAGGTCGGACTCGAGCTGCGACTGCCGGGCGCGCATCCAGTTGCGGTTGCCGTTGACCGTGTTGATCTCGCCGTTGTGGGCGAGCATGCGCAGCGGCTGCGCGAGAGGCCATGAGGGGAACGTGTTGGTGGAGTACCGCGAGTGCACGACCGCCAGCTCGGTGGCGAAGCGCTCGTCCTGCAGATCGGGGTAGAACGGCTCGAGCTGGAGGGTCGTGACCATGCCCTTGTAGCCGATGGTGCGCGAGGACAGCGACACGAAGTACGCGCCGGCCTCGCTGCGGGAGCGCTTGCGCAGGCGGTAGGTCAGGCGGTCCAGCGCGATGCCCGCCACGGGCGCGCCGTCGGTTGCGCGGGCGGCGACGAAGAGCTGCTCGAACACCGGGCGCGCCTCGAAGGCCAGACGGCCGAGATTGTCCGCCGCCGTGGGGACCTCGCGCCATCCGAGGACGACGAGACCCTCCTCGTCGGCGATCTTCTCGATCGTCGCCTTCTGACCCGAGCGCGTCTCGGCATCCGGGGGAAGGAAGGCAAGACCGGCGGCGTACTCGCCCATCGGCGGGAGCGCGAAGGGGACGACATCGCGGAAGAAGACGTCGGGCATCTGCGTGAGGATCCCCGCACCGTCGCCGGTGCCGGCGTCCGACCCGATCGCACCGCGGTGCTCGAGGTTCCGGAGCGCGGTCAGCGCGAGGTCCACGATGTCGTGTCCGGGCTCGCCCCGCAGTGTCGCGACCATGGCGAGGCCGCAGGCGTCCTTCTCGAACGCGGGGTTGTACATGCCCTGACGCGCGGGGAAGCCGCCGGGCAGGGCTGAAGACACGCCTGCCGTAGCGGCGCTGTGACGGGGGCTCGATGCCATATCTACCGTCCTCACGTTGATGCTCAAGGTTGGGACGACGTCGGCCCGGGATGCACGCGTTGCGGTGTGCTTATTTCGTGGGGAGTGCGCTTGTGGCGTCTTTGTGGTCATCGACTCCGGCTGACGGGGGTGCGCTGGTGTCGACGAAGTCTTCGGCCGATTGTACAGCGCCGGGGGGCGACCACTCGCGTCCCGGCACGTAGGGAGAACGTTCCCGGCCGGGGTGGCGGCGCTTCTGCACGAAGAAGATGACGAGGCCGAGGAGCACACCGGCGATGGCGGCCCACACGTTGGTGCGCAAGCCGAGATAGATCTCGCTCGGATCGATGCGGATGGATTCCCACACGATGCGGCCGGCGCTGTACCAGATCAGGTAGAGCGCGAACAGGCGACCCCACTGCAGCCCGAAACGGCGTCCGACCCACAGCAGGAACAGCACGCCGAGTCCGTTCCAGAGCACTTCGTAGAGGAACGTGGGGTGGAAGAGGGTGTCGGCTGCCAGACCCGGGGGGAACGCCGAGTTCTCCGGGTCGATCTCCAGCCCCCACGGCAGATCGGTGGGCAGACCGAACAGCTCCTGGTTGAACCAGTTGCCGAAGCGTCCGATGGCCTGCGCGAGCAGCAGACCCGGAGCGAGTGCGTCGGCGAAGCTCCAGAATCGGATGCCGGTCCAGCGGCATCCCAGCCACGCCCCGACCGCGCCGCCGATGAGCGCGCCGTAGATCGCGATACCGCCCTCCCAGATGCGGAAGACGGCCCAGAAGTCCGCCCCCTCCCCGAAGTAGAAACCGGGGTGCGTGGCGACGTGGTAGATGCGCGCGGCGATGATGGCAAGCGGCACCGCGATGAGGGCGATGTCGATGACGACCCAGGGCTCGGCACCGCGCCTGGTCAGCCGATGATTGGTCATCAGCACGGCGATGACGATGCCGGCGATGATGCACAGCGCGTAGAAGTGGATGCGCAGCGGTCCGAGGTCGATGTAGCTGACGGTCGGGCTGGGGATGCTGGCGACCACGCTGAGGGCGGCGTTCGTCATAGGGGCGGATCGTCCTTCTCGAGAGGTGTGGCGTCGTGAGACGGCCCGAGCGGTCTGAGTCTAGTTCTACCCGGTGCTCGGGCGCGTGCCGGCGACGAGGGCACGCGTGGTGCGTGCGAGGCCCTCGAGGCCGCCGTCGCGCAGCGCACGCACGAGTGCGGTGCCGACGATGGCCCCGTCCGCGTACCCGAGAACGCCGGCGACCTGGTCGGCCGTGGAGATGCCGATGCCGACGCACGCGTGCTGGGCACCCTGAGCCCGGAGCCTGCCGACGAGGATGCGCGCTGCGGCGTCGAGCTCGGCGCGCTCGCCCGTGATCCCCATGGTCGAGACCGTGTAGACGAAGCCGGTGGAGTTCTCCACAATGAGCCGGAGCCGCTCGTCCGAGGACGTCGGCGCCGCCAGGAAGATGCGATCGAGGCCGGTGCGACGGCTCGCGTCGATCCACTCCTGGCCGGCTTCGGGGGTGATGTCGGGCGTGATCAGGCCCGCTCCGCCGGCGGCCAGCAGGTCGTCCGCGTAGCGGTCCACACCGTACTGGACGACCGGGTTCCAGTAGGTCATCACGAGTACCGGCACATCCACTCGCCGGGTGATCTCGCGAATGGCCGTGAAGGTGTCGCGAAGCCGGAACCCGCCGGCCAGCGCCGCCTGCGTGGCCTCCTGAATGACGGTGCCGTCCATGACGGGGTCGGAGTAGGGCGGCCCGAGCTCCAGGATGTCCGCGCCGTTCTCGGCCAGGGCCACGGCGGCGTCGATGCTCGTCTGGAGATCGGGGAAACCGAGGGGAAGGTAGCCGACGAAGGCCCCGCGTCCCTGCTCCGCAGCGGCGTTCACCGCGGCTGCGACGCGCGAGGTCACAGCTTCTCCCCCTCGCCCTTGGCGGCATCCGCCGTCGGCGCGGACGCCGCGGCAGCAGCGTCGACCCCGGCGTCGTACAGGTCGAAGTAGCGCGCGGCCGTGTCCATGTCCTTGTCGCCGCGACCGGAGAGATTGACCGCGAGGATGGCGTCGGGACCCAGCTCGCGACCGACGCGCAGCGCGCCGGCCAGAGCGTGTGCGGACTCGATCGCGGGGATGATCCCTTCGGTGCGCGAGAGCAGTCGGAGGGCCTGCATGGCCTCGTCGTCCGTCGCGGGGATGTAAGCGGCGCGGCCGATGTCGGACAGCCACGCGTGCTCCGGTCCCACCCCGGGATAGTCGAGGCCGGCTGAGATGGAGTGCGACTCGATCGTCTGGCCGTCCTCGTCCTGCAGCACGAAGGTCTTCGCGCCGTGGAGGACGCCCGGTCGGCCGCGCCCGATCGATGCCGCGTGTCGCGGCGTGTCGACCCCGTCGCCGGCCGCCTCGACGCCATAGAGCTTCACGTCCGGGTCGTCGAGGAAGGCGTCGAACATGCCGATCGCATTCGAGCCGCCGCCGACGCAGGCCAGAACCGCGTCCGGGAGCCGGCCGGTCTCCTCGAGCAGCTGGGCTCGGGCCTCGTCGCCGATGACCTTCTGGAAGTCGCGGACCATTGCGGGGAAGGGGTGCGGACCCGCCGCGGTCCCGAAGATGTAGTTGGTCGTCTCGACCGACGCCACCCAATCGCGGTAGGCGTCGTTGATCGCGTCCTTGAGGGTGCGCGATCCGGTCGTGACCGGAATCACCTCCGCGCCGAGGAGTCGCATACGTGCCACGTTGAGCGCCTGGCGCTCCGTGTCGACCTCGCCCATGTAGATCGTGCAGTCGAAGCCGAACAGCGCCGCGGCCGTCGCCGTCGCCACCCCGTGCTGGCCGGCACCGGTCTCCGCGATCACGCGCGTCTTGCCCAGGCGCTGCGTGAGCAGGGCCTGACCGAGGACGTTGTTGATCTTGTGCGAACCGGTGTGGTTCAGGTCCTCGCGCTTGAGGAAGATTCGCGCTCCGCCGGCGTGGGCGGCGAATCGGGGCACCTCGGTGAGCACCGACGGGCGACCGGCGTAGGTGTGCAGCAGGCGGTGGAACTCGCCGACGAAGCCCTCGTCGGCCATGGCCGCCTCGTAGGCGGCGGTGAGCTCATCGATCGCAGCGATCAGCGACTCGGGCATGTAACGACCCCCGAAGTCACCGAAGAAGGGTCCGTGGGCGTCGCGCAGACTCACGCTCGGCTCCTCTCGGTCGTCGAGCGGTCGGGTGCGGCGTCGAGGAAGGACGCGAGAGTCGCCACCGGATCGCCGGTCACCAGCGCCTCCCCCACGAGAACCACATCGGCACCGGCACCGCGGTAGTGGGCGACGTCGGCCGGGCTGAGCACGGCCGACTCTGCGATCTTGACGGCGTCCTCGGGCAGACGCGGTGCGAGACGGCCGAACAGATCCTTGTCGAGCTCGAAGGTCGACAGATCGCGTGCATTGACGCCGACCAGCCGCGCGCCGAGATCGGCGGCACGGTCGACCTCGTCGGCGCTGTGCGTCTCGATCAGGGGCGTCATCCCGAGTTCGACAGTCAGATCGTGCAGGCGTCGCAGGTCGTGCTGCTCCAGCGCGGCGACGATCAGCAGCACCAGATCGGCTCCGGCGGCGCGTGCCTCCCACACCTGGTAGTCGGTCGCGATGAAGTCTTTCCGCAGAACGGGCACATCGACGCGCGCCCGGACGGCCTCGAGGTCGGCGAGGCTCCCCTTGAAGCGACGCCCTTCGGTGAGGACGGAGATCGCCGACGCTCCCCCGGCCTCGTACAGGGAGGCCTGGTGTGCGGGATCGGGGATGTCCGCGAGGTCACCCCGCGACGGACTCGCGCGCTTGACCTCGGCGATGATCTTCACGCGGGCCGCCGGCGCGAGCGCGGCCAGAGCATCCCTCGCGGGCCGCTGCGCCAGCGCTGCCTTCTCCACGTCCGCGAAGGGACGCTCGAGCAGGCGCGCCTCCGCATCCGCCACCGCGCCGGCCGTCAGGTCGGCGAGCACGTCAGTGCTCTTTCGCGATGTGCTTCGGGCCGTTGACGCCGTAGCCGGCTCTGGCCATGACCCATCCGACGATGAGACCGACGACCACAAGAGCGGCCGAGCTCCACACGAGCCAGGGGATGTCCAGGAAGAAGGCCGTGGTGCCCACGGCGAAGCCGACGAGCATGATGACGACAGCGGTCCATGCTGCGGGTGAGTGGCCGTGGCCGGGATCGCCGTTGGTGTGGCTCATGGATCTCCTCCGATTGCGCGGGTCGTTCAAGTCTATCGGTTCAGGCCGTCGGGTCTTCGCCCCGCGACAGCTCATCCCAGGAGTCGATCGCATCGTGGGGGCGCGATCCTCCGGCGGGTTCAGCATCGGTGCGGAACCGCCGGCCTGACGTGCCCGACCACCGATGGGCCCCGCCGAGAGTGAGCAGCCCCGCGGCGACCAGCACGACCGCGGCGGCCACGGTGACCACGACCCATGGCGTGACCGCGGAGCTCGCGACGAGATCGCGCACCGCATCGGCGCCGGTGATGCCGGTGGCATCGGTCACCGTCGAGGCGTAGGACTCCACCGGGGCGTCCAGACCCACTCGCGCCGACAGCAGCGTGAGGGCGGCCCCGATGAGCGTGGTGAGCGCGCCGAACGCATACGTGAGCACGCGGCCGACGATCGTGAGGGCGGCCCCGAGCGCGAGTGCGGCGAGGCTCAGCGGTGCGAGGACCGGCACGGCGTCGGCGCCGGCGACGGTGAGCTGGTCTCCCTCGACGGAGGCCAGGGTCACCGTCAGCCAGGTCTGCGTCGACGAGATCAGGCCGACGACGCCGCCGATCAGCACCAGGACGACGGCGAAGGTGCGGGGCCGCCGCGTCATCCCGCGACCACGGGTGCCAGGTCGTCGGCGTCGAAGCAGGTGCGGGTGCCGGTGTGGCACGCGGGACCGTGCTGTTCCACGCTCACGAGGATGGCGTCCCCGTCGCAGTCGAGGCGAACCCCTCGCACCTCCTGGAAGTTGCCCGACGTGTCGCCCTTGCGCCA
>NZ_DEPK01000136.1:0-15189 GCF_002358725.1 Microbacterium sp. UBA3394 | reverse complement strand
CGGCGAAGGGCCTCCGCGTCCATCCAGCCGAGCATCAGGACCTCGCGGGTGTCCCACTGCTGCACGATCGCGGCGACGAGTCCGTCGCCGTTGAAGGCGACGCGGGCGATGCGCTCATCGGTGTCGTTCACGAGTCGTCGCCTCGCAGGAAGTCGCCCTCGCGGACTGCGATGCCGTCGGCGAGCATCGCGCGCTTGACGTCACCGACGGTCAGCTGGGCCGAGTGGAACACCGACGCGGCCAGCACCGCATCGGCACCGGCGCCCACCGCCGGTGCGAAGTGCTCCACGGCGCCGGCGCCGCCGGAGGCGATGACGGGCACGGACGAGACCTCGCGCATGAGGGAGACCAGTTCGAGGTCGAATCCCTGCTTCGTCCCGTCCGCGTCGATGGAGTTGACCAGCAGCTCCCCCGCTCCCCGCTCGATCGCCTCGCGAGCCCATGCCAGCGCGTCCCGGTCGGTCTCGGTGCGACCGCCGTGCGTGGTCACGACGAAGCCCGACGGGGTGCGCGGGGATCGCTTCACGTCCAGCGAGAGGACCAGAACCTGTGCCCCGAAGCGATCGGCGATGTCGTCGACCAGCGCCGGCCGTCGGATGGCAGCGGAGTTGACGCCGACCTTGTCGGCGCCGACGCCGAGCAGGCGAGCCACGTCGTCGTCGGTGCGCACTCCCCCGCCGACGGTCAGCGGGATGAAGACCTGTTCCGCGGTGCGCTGCACCATCTCGTAGGTCGTCGCCCGCTCGTCGACCGTCGCCGTCACATCGAGGAAGGTGAGCTCGTCGGCCCCCTGCGCGAAGTACAGGCGCGCGAGCTCGACGGGGTCGCCCATGTCGCGGAGGTTCTCGAAGTTGACGCCCTTGACGACGCGACCCGCCGCCACATCGAGGCACGGGATGACGCGGCATACGACCGACATGTCAGAGCCTCGCGTTGTGGATGGCGGTGACGAGGATCGCCCGCGCGCCCAGCTCGTACAGGTCGTCCATGACGCGGTTCACGCTCGACCGCGCCACCATCACCCGGACGGCCACCCACTCGGGGTCGCGCAGTGGCGAGATCGTCGGCGACTCGATGCCCCCGGCGATCTCGACGGCCCGGTCCACCAGCGACACGGGCAGGTCGTAGTCCACCATCACGTATCGGCGAGCGACCATCACGCCACGCAGCCGGCGAAGCAGGGTCTCCGTGCCCGGTGCATCGTCGGGGCCGGAGATGAGGACGGCCTCGGAGTGGAGCAGCGGCGGACCGAACACTTCGAGGCCCGCCTGCCGGAGGGTGGTGCCGGTCTCGACGACGTCAGCCACCGCGTCCGCGACGCCCAGCCGGACGGCGGATTCGACGGCGCCGTCGAGCGGGACCAGATCAACCGCGACTCCGTGCTCGTCCAGGAAGGAATCGACCAGTCCCGGATAGGAGGTGGCGATGCGACAGCCTTCGAGATCGGTGAGTTCGCCGAAGCGTCCGGGCGGGGCGGCGAACCGGAACGTCGAGCCGGCGAAGCCGAGCGCTTCGATCTCCCGGGCACCGGGCATGCGCGCGTCTCTCAGCAGATCGCGGCCGGTGATGCCCACGTCGAGCGCGCCGGATCCGACGTAGGTCGCGATGTCCTTCGGGCGGAGGTAGAAGAACTCCACGCCGTTGGCGGGGTCCGCCTTGTGGAGGTCCTTCGAGTCGCGGCGGCCGCTGTATCCGGCCTCGGCGAGCATGGCCGCCGAGGTCTCGGCGAGCGAGCCCTTGTTGGGCACGGCGATGCGCAGCATATGGGGATGTCCTTCTTCTTCTGGCGACGGTCCGGGGCGGCGCTCAGAGATGTCGGTAGACGTCCTGCAGTGTCAGACCCTTCGCGAGCATGAGCACCTGCAGGTGGTAGAGGAGCTGGGAGATCTCCTCGGCGGCGGCCTCGTCGGACTCGTACTCGGCCGCCATCCAGACCTCTGCGGCCTCTTCCACGATCTTCTTGCCGATCGCGTGCACGCCGGCGTCGAGCTGCGCCACCGTTCCCGACCCCTCGGGTCGTCGCTCGGCCGTGGCCGTCAGCTCGCCGAACAGGCCGTCGAAGGTCTTCACTTCTCCAGCGTACCGAACTCCGCGCGCGGCACCGGCCGCGCCCGGTGCGGCTTCAGTGGCGGTGTGCGTGCGCCGCCCGGCTGCGGAGCGCGGCGATGGCGGCGTCCGGGCTGTCGGCGCCGAAGACGGCCGAACCCGCCACGAAGGTGTCCGCACCGGCCTCCGCCGCCTGGGCGATGGTCGACTCCCCGATTCCGCCGTCGACCTGCAGCCACACTGTCGATCCGACGGCGCGTGCGTGGTCGGAGAGCGCGCGCAGCTTCGGCATGGTCTCGGGCATGAAGGACTGCCCGCCGAAGCCCGGTTCCACGGTCATCACGAGCACCTGGTCGAACTCGTCGAGCACGTCGAGGAGCCCCTCGACGGGTGTACCCGGCTTGACGGCCACGCCCGCTCGCGCTCCGATCTGCCGCAGCCGACGAGCCAGCGCGATCGGCTCTGCGGCGGCCTCGAGGTGGAAGGTGACCGACGCCGCGCCGATCTCGGCGTAGCCCGGTGCCCATCGCTCCGGATCGTCGATCATCAGGTGCACGTCCAACGGCACCGGCGACGTCGCCTGGATGCGCTCCACCATCTGCGGACCGAACGTGAGGTTCGGGACGAAGTGATTGTCCATGACGTCCACGTGCACGTAGTCCGCCGACGCGATGCGGCCGAGCTCGGTCTGCATGTTCACGAAGTCGGCGGCGAGGATGCTGGGGTTGATGCGGATGTCGCTCACCCGTTCATTATTCCGGCTCCCGCGCCTCATCACGTGCGCCGCAGCAGCGTGATCGACATCGCATCGGTGTTGTGGCGGTGCGGCCACAGCTGGGCGCGACCGGAGCCGTCGGTCTGCGCGGGAAGATCGGGCGACGACAGGGCGACCTCGCTCACGACGGCACGGGCGTCGAGCTCCTCGACGGCGTCGCCGAAGCGACGACGGGCCTCGGCGACCACGCCGGTCGTCTCCGCCAGATGGGGCGAGCACGTGACGTAGGCGACGATTCCGCCGGGCGCGAGCGCTTCGATCGCACCGCCCAGCAGCTCGCCCTGCAGCGCCGTCAGTTCCGCAACGTCGCCTGGTGCTTTTCGCCAGCGCGCCTCGGGGCGCCGTCTCAGGGCGCCGAGGCCCGTGCACGGCGCATCGACCAGGATGCGGTCATAGGTGCCGGGACGCTCGGCGGTCAGGTCCCGCCCGTCGCGCTCGGTCACCTCCACCTCCAGCGGCACCCCCGCGATCGACCGTCGCACCAGCCCCGCCCGTGCGGGTGAGATCTCGTTCGCGTCGAGCCGCGCGCCGTGAGCGAGGGCTTCCGCGGCGAGGACCGCCGTCTTGCCTCCGGGGCCGGCGCACAGGTCGAGCCACCTCTCTCCGGTCTCGACGGCACGGGCCCGGGTGAGGGCGAGCGCTGCGAGCTGCGAGCCCTCGTCCTGCACGCGGATGCGGCCGTCGGATGCGTTCACGACGGCTTCGGGAGCACCGCCGGCGAGACGGAATCCCAGCGGCGAGAAGGGGGTGCGGCGCGCATCGGCACCGGGCTCCGCGAGGCCGGGTAGCGCCGCGAAGGTGACGCGAGGGGCCGTGTTGTCGGCGGTCAGCAGCGCGCCGAGCTCGTCGGCGCGACCCTCTGCCGCGAGGGCACGACGGAAGGCGCGGATCACCCACACGGGGTGAGATGACGACAGGGCGATCGCCTCATCGTCGGATCTCGCGGTCTCGGCGACCCGATCCGCCCATTCACCGGGGGTGTCCCGCGACACGCGCCGCAGCACGGCGTTGGTGAATCCGGCGGCGCCGCGCCCGCCGACGCGACGTGCGAGCGTGACCGACTCGTTCACGGCGGCGTGCGAGGCGACACGGGTCGCGACGAGCTGGTGCACACCGAGGCGGAGGGCATCCAGGATCTCCGGATCGATGCTCGATGGTGCACGGTCCGCCGCGATCCCGATGATCGCGTCGTAGGTGCCGCGGCGCCGGAGGGTTCCGTAGGTGAGCTCGGTCGCGAGCGCCGCGTCACCGGCGCTCAGGCCGGCGCGCTCGATCGCAGCCGGGAGCAGCAGGTTCGCGTAGGCGTCCGATTCGTGGACCGCTCGGAGCGTCTCGTAGGCCACCTCGCGCGCACCGGTCATGAACCCAGCCTCACATCGTCCTGCCGGCGCCCGCGCCACCAATCGGGCGCCGGCATCACGCCGCGCCCCGCCGGTTGCACCTCTCGCAGGGCGATGGCACCGTCGCCGGTGCCGACCAGGACCCGCCCGCGATCCCATCCGACCTGTCCCGGAGCCAGCGGTGGCGCGTCGTCGACGAGGTCGACACGATGCAGCTTCAGTCGCTCGCCGGCGACCGTCGTGTGCGCGCCGGGTTCGGGGGTCGTGCCACGCACGCGATCGAGGACTCGTTCCGCAGGTTCCTCCCAGCGGATGCGACCGTCATCGACGGTGAGCTTCGGAGCGAACGTGGGCTCACCCGTCTGGGCGCGTGCGACGGCGTCTCCTGCGGCGATGGCGTCGACGACCTCGTGGAGCAGACCCGCTCCCACGTCGGCGAGCCGGGACAGCAGCTCGCCTGCGGTCTCCCCCGGCTCGATCCTGACCCGTCGGTCGGCGAAGACGTCGCCGGCGTCGAGCTCCGCCACGAGTCGGAACACGGCGGCGCCGGTGACATCGTCGCCCGCGATGAGTGCGTGCTGCACCGGTGCCGCACCGCGCCACTTCGGCAGCAGGCTGAAGTGGAGGTTGATCCATCCGTGTGCGGGAGTGCTCAGCAGAGGTTCCCGCACGAGCCCGCCGTAGGCGACGATGACGCCGAGATCGGGCTCGAGCGCCGCGATCCGCTCGGTCGCGTCGGCGTCCAGACGCGTCGTCTTGATGACCGGTGCGCCGATCTGCTCGGCCGCCGCGGCAACCGGCGACGGGGTGAGCACCCGCTTGCGTCCTAGCGGCGCGTCCGGGCGGGTCACCACCGCCGCGATCTGGTGTCGGCTCTCCGCGAGCTCACGAAGGGCGGGTACGGCCGGTGCGGGTGTGCCGGCGAAGACGAGACGCATGGACTCCTCACAGATCGAGATCGGGCACATCGACCCGGACTCTGAGTGTATGGGCGGGTGGGCGTTGGCGCCCTTTGGCGGGCCTGCGCGACCGAAGAGCGGCGGTGATGATCGACGAGCGCAGACTGCGGGTCACCGATGCACCGCGGGCGTACTCGAACCGCACCAGCGCACGCACGCCGACCTCCGTGTCGACGGGCCCCAGGATCGCCCCGGCATCGAGGTCCGGGGCATCCTCGCGCAGTCGCACCAGAGCCTCGGTGACGGTGCGTCGGTCCCCCTCGAGGGCGGCGACGCGCACCGTGGGCGGCATGCGCAGCGGCGCACGTTCTGCCAGTTCGGTGCGCGCGTAAGCGGGGTGGTTCCAGGTAGCGAATGCGCGCGCCACGGGCCCCGCGACGCCCACGAGATGCACCGGGGCCCCGGGCGCCGCGAGCGCGGCGGCGTTCGACCACCAGCGCAGGCAGGCTTCGCCGATGCGCAGGTCCTCGGCGAGGAGCATCCGGTCTGCGTCGAGCAAGATGATCGCGCGATAGCCGCCGGCGGCGATCGGCTCCGCGCCCCGCGTCGCCACGACGAGCGCCGGACGCGCGTCCACATGAGGAACCGGGTGGTCGCCGTCGGCGACGATCACCCGGATCTCGGGAAAGGCGCGCCCGAGCTCGTCGGCGGTCCTCTCGCTTCCCGAGGATGCCATCCGAAGCCGCGTTCCCCCGCACTCGGTGCACCCCCACGCGGGAGCGGACCTGCCGCACCACCCGCACGTGGGAACGGCTCCGTGGTGCGCGGCGCGCAGCGGCCCGCCGCAGTGCGCGCAGCGTGCGGGATGCCGGCACGAGGCGCACACGAGCACGGGAGCGTATCCCGGGCGTGCGACCTGAACCAGCACCGGGCCGGACGCGAGCGCATCACGGGCCGCCGCGAACGCCGCCGACGGGATGCGCTGACCTCGCCCCTCCCCCTCGCGCGTGGCGCTCAGCATGGTCTTGGGCATGACACGGCGGGCCGGTGCGATGTCGTCGAGCCACCCCAGCGCGACGAGTCTCTCGACGTCCGTCGTGCGGGTGTGACCGGCGAACAGCAGCGCGGAGCCCTCCATCTCCTGTCGCAGCAGCGCCGCGTCGCGGGCGTGGACACCGGGACTGAGCGGCTCCGCGAGCAGCGGGTCGCCGTCGTCCCACACGATCACGGCGCCGACGGAGGCGGCGGGGGCGTAGACGGCGGAGCGGTTTCCGACGACGATGCAGGGGGCATCCGCCAGCGTCCTCAGATACGCCCCGTACCGCGACGGCCCGCTCTGCCGCGCATCCAGGCGGACGAGGGCGCTTTCGGGGAGCCGCTCGCGGAGCACCTGCTCGAGCTGCGCCTGATCACGATGATCCGGCACCACGAGGATCGCGCTCCGACCGGCGGCGAGCGTATCGACGGCGACGGCCGCGAGCAGGAGAGCCCACATGCCGACGTCGGTCGCGCCCTCCGCGTCGGAAGCGGGGCCGACACCGGGCGGGGCGAGGAGTGCCCCTCGGCGCCCTTCCTCGATGACCGAACGCAGTCCGGGGAACTCGGCGAGTCTCGCCGCGGCCCATTCCGCGGCTTCCGGGACGACGGTCACCGGTGTCGGCGGAGCGGCGGCGAGGTGCGCCTTCTCGGCGCGCACCATTCGGCGCGGAATCGCCACCTTCAACACGCCGCTCGCGGAACCGGACGCGCGATCGGCGGCGCGCCGGGCGAGCGCATACAGCCCAGGCGGCAGGACCGGCACGGGCGAGACGACATCCTCCAGGTCGGACAGGGGTCGGTCGCCGGGCTCGGCATCGGCGATCTCGACGATCCATCCCTCCACCGTGCGGCCCGCGGTCCGCAGCGGCACCTTCACCCTCACCCCGGCGAGCGCGTGGTCGGCGAGAGGGACGGGGACCGCATAGTCGAGCAGGCGGTCCAGCTGCGGCAGCGGGGAGTCGACGAGCACCCGCGCGACGCGGCGGGCGGACATGTCAGAGACCGGCGGCGGAGCGGAGCTCGTCGACGCGATCGGTGCGTTCCCAGGTGAAGCTCGGCAGCTCGCGGCCGAAGTGGCCGTAGGCGGCCGTGTCGGCGTAGATGGGCCGCTGGAGATCGAGCCGATCGATGATCGCCTTGGGCCGGAGGTCGAAGACATCGCGGATCGCCCGCGTGATCATCTCGTCGGCGACGTGGCCTGTTCCGAAGGTCTCCACGTAGAGTCCGACGGGGCTCGCCTTGCCGATGGCATAGGCCACCTGCACCTCGAGGCGATCGGCGAGGCCGGCGGCGACGGCGTTCTTCGCGACCCAGCGCATCGCATAGGCGGCGGACCGGTCCACTTTCGACGGGTCCTTTCCGCTGAACGCACCGCCACCGTGGCGCGACGCGCCGCCGTAGGTGTCGATGATGATCTTGCGCCCCGTGAGACCCGCGTCGCCCTTCGGGCCGCCGACCACGAAGGGCCCGGCGGGGTTGATGAAGTACTGCACGCCGGGCAGATCGAGGCCGGTGGCGTGCAGCACGGGGTCGATGACCTCCGCGCGCACCCGGTCGCGAAGGTCGGCCTGAGAGATGTCGGGGTGGTGCTGCGTCGAGAGCACCACCGACTCGACGGTCTTGGGCACGCCCCCGTCGAAGCCCAGCGTCACCTGCGTCTTGCCGTCCGGGCGGAGGAAGGGCAGCTGACCGTCCCGGCGGAGGTCGGCGAGGCGCTCGGCCATGCGGTGCGCCGTCCATGCAGCGATCGGCATGAACTGCGGCGTCTCGTCGGTGGCGTAGCCGAACATGATGCCCTGGTCGCCGGCGCCCTGCTCATCGGCCGGGTCGACCGATCCGCGCTCACGCTGCTCGAACGCCTTGTTCACCCCGGCGGCGATGTCCGAGGACTGTGCGCCGATGGAGACGCTCACACCGCAGGAGTCACCGTCGAAACCCGTCTCGCTGCTGGTGTAGCCGATGCGGTTGACCACGTCGCGCACGATCGCGGGGATCTCGACGTATGCGCTGGTGGACACCTCCCCCGCGACGTGCACGAGACCGGTCGTCACGAGCGTCTCGACGGCCACGCGTCCCTCCGGATCCTCGGCGAGGATCGCGTCGAGGATGCTGTCGGAGATCTGGTCGCAGATCTTGTCGGGATGCCCCTCGGTGACGGACTCGGACGTGAACAGGCGCAGATCGCTCATCGGAGCTCCAGGAAGAGGGCGGTCACGGACGGAGGCAGTATGACATCACCGGCCGACATGACGGATCATGCGGCCGGTGATGTGCGGCGAGCTCACTCGGCGGCGCGAAGGCGCAGCTTGTCCTCGTGGATCTCGTGCATCGCGATGGTCAGCGGCTTGTCCTCGACCGTGGAGTCCACGAGCGGCCCGACGTTGTCGAACAGGTTCCCCTCGTGCAGATCCGAGTAGTAGTCGTTGATCTGGCGCGCGCGCTTGGATGCATAGATGACCAGCTGGTACTTGGAGTCGACCTTCTCGAGGAGTGCGTCGATGGGGGGCTCGATGATGCCCTGGTTCGTTCCGGCCATGGGGAACCTCCTGGTTCGGATGGTGGCGGTGAGTCGATCGCGTCAGCCGCGCGACGAGTAGCGCGCGGGCGCTTCGGACAATTCTACGACCTTGCGGGCCGCCTCGGCGACGTCGTCGTTGACGACGCGATGGTCGAACTCGCTCTGAGCGGCCAACTCGACCTTCGCCGTGCGCAGGCGGCGCGCGCGCTCTTCGGCATCCTCGGTCCCGCGTCCGACGAGCCGCTGAACCAGTTCGTCCCAGCTCGGCGGCAGCAGGAACACGAGCGTGGCGGCGGGGTCGGCCGCGCGCACCTGGCGCGCGCCCTGCAGATCGATCTCGAGCAGCACTGTCCGTCCTTCGGCCAGCGCCTCTTCGATGGGGCGCCGGGGTGTGCCGTAGCGGTGACGGTTGTGCACGGTGGCGTGCTCGAGCAGGTCGCCGGCATCCACCATGCGGTCGAACGCCTCGTCGTCGACGAAGAAGTAATGCGCACCGTCGATCTCGCCCGGACGCGGCGGCCGGGTCGTCGCCGAGACCGAGAGGAGGATCTCCGGATGGTGCGCGGCGATGTGCGCGGCGACCGTCCCCTTGCCGACCGCCGTCGGTCCGGCCAGCACGAGGAGACGGCTGCGTCCGTCGCGTGGCCGGATGGGCGGAAAACGCTCGTCGAGCCACGCCGACAGGGCGTTCCGCTGACGGCCGCCCAGCCCGCCCAGGCGCTTGACCGGTGAGATCCCGAGCGACTGCAGCACGCGATCGCGCTTGCCCGCACCGATGGCCGGCAGCGCGGTCAGGAACTCCGTCACGCGCAGCGTCGCCGCGGCGGAATCCGTGGGGTCGGTGCTCCGAGCGAGCACGTCCTGGGGCGTCACGACTCGCATCGCGATGTCCTTCTTCAGCGACGCTCGTGCCCGGCGGGCCTCAACGGCACGGCGCGATGCCGCGACGCGGTCGACCTGGGGAGGTCGGTGTGGTTCGGTCATTGCCTGCTCCTGTAGTGCTCTGAGCGGTCTCTGATGGTCTCCGCGAGCCGCCCCGGACCGGCGGAGAGAAGGCTCCGACTCTCGCTGGCGATCACGGTGTCCGCGCTGTCACCGAACACCGCGCCGAGGTCGCCCGGCTGCGCGCCCTGGAATCCGAAACCGGGGGCGAGGATCGGCGCCGGCGGAGACATCGGAGCCAGCCCCGCATCCGCCCACCCGACCGTCGCGCCGATCACGACGCCGACACTGCCCCATCGTCCGTCATCGACGTGGGCGGCGTTGATCTGCGTGACCTCGTCGAGGACCCGCCGTGCGACCGTCCGCCGGCTCGCGTCGCGGGAGCGCTGCAGGTCCACCCCCTCGGGATTGCTCGTCGCGACCAGCACGAACAGTCCCTTGCCGCCGGCATAGGCCAGGCTCGCAGCCGATGCGAGGACCCCGACTCCGAGGTACGGGCTCACCGTCAGCGCGTCGGCCTCGAGGGGGGATCCGGCGCGCAGCCACGCTTCGGCGTAGGCATCCATCGTCGACCCGATGTCACCGCGCTTGGCATCGGCGATGACGAGCAGTTCCGACTCCCGGGCCGTCCGCAGCACGTCCTCGAGGGCGCGGTACCCGGCCGATCCGAAGCGCTCGAAGAACGAGACCTGCGGCTTGACGACGCCGACCCCGGCGGTCGCTGCGGCATCCACCACGCGGAGTCCGAACTCCCGCGCGCCGGCGGCCGTCTCCGGCAGACCCCAGTCGGCGAGAAGGCTCGGGTGCGGGTCGACCCCGACGCACAGCGGACCCCGCTGCGCCAGGGTCGACCGCACCCGCTCGCCGAATCCGGTCATGAGCGCGACGCGCGGTCCACCGCGTATTCCTGAAGGCTTCGCACCTCGAACCCCTCGCGGAGCGCGGGGAGAGCGCTGACGGCCGCGCCCAGGAGCGCGATGGTGGTGAACAGCGCCTTGTCGGCAGCCACCGCCGCGGCACGGATCTCGTAGCCGTCGGCGCGAGCCATCCCTCCCGACGGGGTGTTCACGACCATGTCGATCTCGCCGGCGTTGATCAGATCGACCACGTTCGGCTCGCCCGACTCCTGCGTCTCGGAGTACTTCGCGACGACCTTCACCGCGATGCCGTTGCGGGCGAGGATCTCGGCCGTGCCCTCCGTGGCGACGAGGTCGAAGCCGAGCTCCCGCAGCCGGTGCGCCGGGAGGATGACGGCGCGCTTGTCGTCGTCGGCGACGGAGATGAAGACCGTGCCCGTGGTCGGCATGCCTCCGTAGGCGGCCTGCTGGCTCTTGGCGAACGCCGTCGGGAAGTCGCGGTCGATACCCATGACCTCACCGGTGGAGCGCATCTCGGGGCCGAGGATGGAATCCACCGTCTCGCCGTCCTTCGTGCGGAAGCGCTTGAAGGGGAGCACCGCCTCCTTGACCGACACCGGGGCGTCCAGCGGAACACGCGAGCCGTCCGCGGCTGGAAGCAGGCCCTCCGAGATGAGCTCCCCGATCGTCGCACCGGCCATGACGCGCGAGGCGGCCTTGGCGAGCGGGATCCCGAGTGCCTTGGAGACGAAGGGGACGGTACGGCTCGCGCGCGGGTTCGCCTCGATGACGTAGAGCACGCCGGCGCTGATGGCGAACTGCACGTTCAGCAGCCCCCGCACGCCGATGCCCTGCGCGATGGCGAGCGTCGCGGTGCGCACCCGGTCCACGTCGGTGCGGCCGAGCGAGATCGGCGGAAGCGTGCAGCTGGAGTCGCCGGAGTGGATGCCCGCCTCTTCCAGGTGCTCCATGACCCCGCCGACGTACAGCTGCTCGCCGTCGAAGAGGGCATCGACGTCGATCTCGATCGCATCGTCGAGGAAGCGGTCGACCAGCAGCGGGAGCCCAGGTCCGATGATCGCCTGGTCGGCGATCCGCACGAAGTAGTCGCGGAGGCTGTCGGTGTCGTACACGATCTCCATGCCGCGTCCGCCGAGCACGAAGCTCGGGCGGACCAGGACCGGGTAGCCGATGTCCTCCGCCACCGCGACCGCCTCGTCGACGTCGATCGCCGTGCCGTGCCGGGGCGCGACGAGTCCGGCCGCGTCGAGGATCCCGCTGAAGAGCCCGCGCTCCTCGGCGAGGTCGATCGCCGCCGGGCTCGTCCCGAGGATGGTGTACCCGGCCTCTTCGATCCCCTTGGCGAGGCCCAGCGGAGTCTGCCCGCCGAGCTGGCAGACGACGCCGAGGATCTTGCCGGACTGCGCTTCGGCGTGCAGCACCTCGAGCACGTCTTCGAGCGTCAGCGGCTCGAAGTAGAGCCGGTCCGACGTGTCGTAATCCGTCGACACCGTCTCCGGGTTGCAGTTGACCATGATCGTCTCGTACCCGGCGTCGCTCAGCGCGAACGAGGCGTGGACGCACGAGTAGTCGAACTCGACGCCCTGGCCGATGCGGTTGGGTCCGGATCCGATGATCACGACCTTCGTGCGCTCCGACGGGGTGACCTCGGTCTCGCTGTCGTAGCTGGAGTAGTGGTACGGCGTGAGGGCCGGGAACTCGCCGGCGCACGTGTCGACCGTCTTGTACACCGGGCGGATGTCCAGGCCGTGTCGGATGCCGCGGACCTCGGCCTCGTCGAGGCCCCGCAGCTGCGCGATCTGCGCATCCGAGAATCCGTGATCCTTCGCCAGCCGGAGGGCGGCCGCGTCGAGCTCCTCGGCGCCGCGGATCTCCTCGGCGACCTCGTTGATGAGAATCATCTGGTCGAGGAACCAGGGGTCGATGCTCGTCGCCTCGAACGCCTGCTCGGCCGTCGCGCCCTTGCGCATCGCCTGCTGAAGCACGACGATGCGACCGTCGGTGGGCGTGCGGGCGATCTCCAGGAGCTCGTCGACCGTGCGGTCCTCGTCGCCCCAGTGGAAGCTCGAACCGCGCTTCTCGAGCGAGCGCAGCGCCTTCTGCAGCGCCGTCGTGTAGTTGCGGCCGATCGCCATGGCCTCTCCCACCGACTTCATGGTCGTTGTCAGCGTGGTGTCGGCGTTGGGGAACTTCTCGAAGTTGAAGCGAGGCACCTTGACCACGACGTAGTCGAGCGTGGGCTCGAAGCTCGCGGGGGTGACCTTGGTGATGTCGTTCGGGATCTCGTCCAGGCGGTAGCCGATGGCCAGCTTCGCGGCGATCTTCGCGATGGGGAAGCCCGTCGCCTTCGACGCGAGCGCCGACGATCGCGACACGCGGGGGTTCATCTCGATGACGATGATGCGGCCGGTGTCGGGATTGACGGCGAACTGGATGTTGCACCCGCCCGTGTCGACGCCCACCGCACGGATGATGTCGATGCCGATGTCGCGCATCTTCTGGTACTCGCGGTCGGTCAGCGTCAGCGACGGCGCGACGGTGATGGAGTCGCCCGTGTGCACGCCGACCGGGTCGACGTTCTCGATCGAGCACACCACGACGGTGTTGTCTGCGGAGTCGCGCATGAGCTCGAGCTCGTACTCCTTCCAGCCGAGGATCGACTCCTCCAGGAGAACCTCGTGCGTGGGCGAATCGCGCAGACCGGCGCCGGCGATGCGCCGCAGGTCGGCTTCGTCGAACGCGAATCCGCTGCCGAGGCCGCCCATCGTGAACGACGGACGCACGACGAGCGGATAGCCGAGGTCGGCGGCGCCGGCGAGCACCTCGTCCATCGAGTGGCAGATGCGACTCTCGGCCACATCGGCCCCCGACTCGATGACGAGTTCCTTGAAGACCTGACGGTCCTCGCCCTTGCGGATGGCGTCGACGTTCGCGCCGATGAGCTCGACCCCGTAGGCGTCGAGGATGCCGCGATCGTGCAGCGCCATCGCGGCGTTGAGCGCCGTCTGCCCACCGAGGGTCGGCAGGATCGCGTCGGGCTTCTCCTTGGCCAGGATCGTCTCGATGACCTCGGGCGAGATCGGCTCGATGTACGTGGCGTCGGCGAAGTCCGGGTCGGTCATGATCGTCGCCGGATTGGAGTTGACGAGGATCACGCGCACCCCCTCTTCGCGGAGAACGCGGCACGCCTGGGTGCCGGAATAGTCGAACTCGCACGCCTGACCGATGACGATCGGGCCGGAGCCGATGACGAGGACGGATCGGATGTCGTCGCGCTTGGGCATCAGAGGCCACCCTCCTGGGAGTCGTTGCTGCGGGCGGACAGAGTGTCGAGCACCATGTCGCGGAAGCGATCGAACAGATAGTTCGCATCGTGCGGACCGGCGGCCGCCTCGGGGTGGTACTGCACGCTGAACGCGGGGATGTCGAGGGCGCGGAGACCCTCGACGACGTTGTCGTTGAGCCCGACGTGACTCACCTCCACGCGACCGTATCCGTGGGGGCTGTCCACCGTCCCCTCGACGGGGGCGTCGACGGCGAATCCGTGATTCTGCGACGTGATCTCGACGCGCCCGGTGGCCTTGTCGAGGACGGGCTGGTTGATGCCGCGGTGCCCGAAGGGCAGCTTGTACGTGCCGAATCCGAGCGCGCGGCCGAGCAGCTGGTTTCCGAAGCAGATGCCGAAGAAGGGCACCCGCGCATCGAGGATGCCGCGCAGGAGCTCCACGTGCGCGTCGCTGGCCGCGGGGTCGCCCGGACCGTTGGAGTAGAAGGCGGCGACCGGCTCGATCGCCATGATCTGCGCCACCGTCGCGCTCTGCGGGAACACGTGCACATCGAACCCGCGCGCCGCGAGGTTGACGATCGTGGACTGTTTGACACCGAGGTCGAGCACCGCGAGATTGCCGACGCGCTCCCCCTGTGCGCGCGTGACCTCGACGTCCTCGACGGACACCGAAGCGGACAGGTTGCGCCCGGACATCTCCGGGGCCTCGCGCACGATGCGCAGCTGCTCCTCGGCGTCGAGCGCCGCGGTCTCTCCCGAGAACACGCCGCCGCGCATGCTGCCGGCCGAACGGATGCGGCGTGTCACCGCACGGGTATCGATGCCGCTGATCCCGACGATGCCGTCGGCGGCCAGGGACTGGTCGAGCGACTCCTCCGAGCGCCAGTTCGACACCACGCGCGAGGGATCGCGCACGACGTAGCCGGAGACCCAGATGCGCCGGGACTCCCGGTCTTCCGCATTCATGCCGGTGTTGCCGATGTGCGGCGCCGTCTGAAGCACGATCTGGCCGGCGTACGACGGATCGGTGAGCGTCTCCTGGTACCCGGTCATGCCGGTGGCGAAGACGACTTCTCCCAGGGTGGTCCCCCGCGCGCCGTAGGCGCGCCCGGTGTGGCGTGACCCGTCCTCCAGGACGAGGACCGCGGGGTCGGTGGTCAGCAGCGAGGTCATGCGTCTGCTCCTGTCGAAGTGATGGATGCGCCGAGGGCGTCGGCGAGTGCGCGGGCCGAGGAATCCTTAGGCCGGAGGTAGGTGTCGACGACGGTGCCGTCGCTGATCCGCCAGGTGAGGCGGACCAGGCCGTCCTTCTCGACCACGCGGTCGATGGCGACGGTGGACTGATCGACCGCGAGGAGATGCTCCCGGGCGAGGAACAGCGGCCTCTCACCGGCGAGCTCGAGCGCGACGCCGCGGTCGGTGAGGATGACCTCGGCCGCGGAACGGAATCCCATCCCCCGGATGGCC
>NZ_DEPK01000097.1:0-2589 GCF_002358725.1 Microbacterium sp. UBA3394 | reverse complement strand
TCGATGCCCTCGACCGACGCGTCCGCCGCCGAAGAGCCCGTTGTCGTCGCGCCCGCCGGTGCCGGCGAGGTGAGATCGGAAGCCGCCCGGCTCGTCGCAGCGATGACGGTGCGTGAGCGTGCGGCGAGCGTCGTGATGGGGCACCTTCCGACGACAGACACATCGCTGCTCCGGACATACATGGCCGAGGAGGGGATCGCGGGGTTCATCCTGATGGGCGCGAACATCCCGGCGGATGAGTCGGCGCTGCGTGCGGTGACGGGATCCCTCACCGTCGATCCGACGCTCCCGCCGCTCTTGGCCATCGACCAGGAGGGCGGTGACGTCTCTCGGCTGCCCTGGGACGACTTCTCCGCGGCGCCGACCTTGAAGGACGCCGACCCCGGTGCCGCGGCGGATGCGTTCGCGGCACGCGCGTCTCTCGTGGCGCGCGCCGGGGCGAGCGTGAACTTCGGCATCGTTGCGGACGTGACACCGGACCCCGGGATGTTCATCTACCGACGTGCTCTCGGCACCGACCCGGCTGCCTCGGCGGACAGGGTCGTGGCCGCTGTTCACGGCGAGGGCGCACGGGTGGCATCCACCCTCAAGCACTTTCCCGGCCACGGCGCCGCGCCGGGCGACTCGCACATCGGCATCCCGAGCACGGACATGTCGATGCAGGAATGGTCACGGACGCAGGCGCCTCCTTTCGTCGCGGGGATCGACGCGGGCGCACCCCTGCTGATGTTCGGACACCTGTCGTACACGACCGTCGACGACGCGCCCGCATCCCTGTCGTCCGAGTGGCATCGCGTCGCCCGCGAGGAACTCGGGTTCGACGGCGTCGCGGTCACCGACGATCTCGGGATGCTGCAGGCCTCCGGCCTGCCCGAATACGCCGATCCGGTGGCCAACGGCGTCGCCGCGTTGGCAGCAGGCAATGATCTGCTCCTGACGGTGCTCTACAGCGACGCCGGCAGCGCCGAGCGCCTGGTGGAGGGGATCGTGGCCGCCGTGGAGCGCGGCGAGGTGTCGCTGGAGCGACTGACCGAGGCGTCCGAGCGGGTCACGGCGCTGCGATGGGAGTCAGCGCACACCACCTTGCTTCCCTGCGCGGACTGCGCGCAGTGACGCCCGCTGTCAGCCCGTGATGGCGGCGAGGAGACGTTCCCGCAGCGTGGCCCCCGTCACCGCGAATTCTCGCTGTTGCCGCACGTACTCCGCCTTGCCAGCGGCGGTCTCCACCGCCACCGGATCGAAGCCCCAGTCACGCAGATCGTAGGGTGAGGCCCGCATGTCGAGGGTGCGGACCGCGCGCGTGCTCGAAGGTGTCCAGCAAGAGATCGCCCGGCACGAGCGGCCCGGCCTTGACGGCCCACTTGTAGAGATCCATACCCGCGTGCAGGCATCCCGGCTGCTCATGATCCGCCTGCGTGCGTCGGGACAGCGGTTCGCGGTTGCGCGGTGCGGCATCGGGGGTGAAGAAGCGGTAGGCGTCGAAGTGCGTGCAGCGCAGCTCGTGCGCCTCCACCACGTCATCGGTGCCCCGGGGGCCGAGTCGAAGCGGCAGCTCGTGACGCGGTGAGGACGATCGATAGACCATCGCCCACTCGTGCATGCCGAAGCATCCGAAGGCGGGCGCGCGCCCGGCCGTGGATCGGAGAATGCGCACGATGCCGGCGAGGAGGTCGCCGCGCGTGCGTCGGCACTCACCGGCATCGACGACGAGCGATCCGGGAGGGTCGCTCGCGACGTAACCGCGCCACCGGGCGCGGGAGGTCTCGGCGGCGTCTTCGAGGACAATGCCCGCACCGGGATGCCACCGGCGCAGCACTGCCGGCTTGTAGGAGTAGAGAGGAAATCGTCCACCGGATGCGCCGCCCGGCGGGAAGAACGCTCCCGCCGGGCGGCCGTGAGCGCGTCGGCGCGGTGGGCGTGACGCGACGCGAGGTCGTGCCACGCCGACGCGGGAAGACTCGTCGTGACCGTCACGCCTGAACCGGGTCGATGAGATCGGGTCGGTTGTTGCGCACATTTCCGACAGCGGGGGAGACGACGCGGGCGTCGAGGGTCTCGCCGACCGCAGGTGCCGCGTCGATCGCGGCGTCGAGGACGTCACGCACGTTCTCGGTCGTCGGATCGAGCCACGCGTCCGCGTGGTCCGGGTCGACGAACAGCGGCGTACGGTCATGGATGGAACGGAGCGAGCCGACCGCGTCACGTGTGAGGATCGTGAAGCTCAGCATCCACCGTGCCGGGTCGTCGTCGCTCTTGGACGGATCCTTCCACCATTCGTAGAGGCCGGCGAACAGCAGCGGGCCGTCGTCCGCCGGGTGGATGTAGTGCGGCACCTTTCCCTGGTCGGACTTCTGCCACTCGTAGTACCCCGATGCGGGAATGACGGCACGGCGCTTGTGGAGGGCGGTTCGGAACAGCGGCTTGTCCTCGAGCTCCTCGGCGCGGGCGTTGAAGGCCCGTGCGCCGATGGCGGGGTCCTTCGCCCACCCGGGAACGAGACCCCAGCGCGCCCGTGCCAGGCGCCGCGTGGGAGGTTCGGTCTTGGTGGAATCCAGCACGACCGCAGCAGGGTCTGTGGGGGCGATGTTG
>NZ_DEPK01000197.1:0-4949 GCF_002358725.1 Microbacterium sp. UBA3394 | reverse complement strand
GCCGAGCGGCTACCTGCGTCTGTCGTACGCACTGGGCGAGGACGAACTGCTCGAGGGCATCCGTCGCCTGCAGGAGCTGTTCTCCTGATCCACGGGTCGAACCGCGTCAGCCGCGTCGCTCCCCCGAGCCCTCGGGGGTCGGCGGCAGCACGTTGCGCAGGATGTCGGCGATCGTGACCACTCCGGTCACGCGCTGACCGTCGGTCACGACGGCCAGCTGCTCGCTCGCCCGCCGCATGTGCGCGAGCGCTTCGTGAACGAGCGTGTCCTTCTCGAGCGTGAACGCCGCGCGCGCGACGTCGTCGGCCGGCCTCGCGGCCGGGTCGAGCAGCACGTCGCGCACGTGCACGACGCGCGGCGCTGCATCCGCCCCGAGCACGAGGATGCGCATGTGACCCGACTCCGCGGCGACGGTGTGGATGTCGCCGACGGTCGCGTCCTGCTTGACGGCCGTGAGAGCGGCATCCGACCGCACCAGATCGCCGATGGCGAGCGTCTGCAGGTCGATGACGCCGGCGAGCGGTGAGCGGTAGGTCTCCTCGAGCGCGCCGACCTGCGTCGAGTGCTCGACGAGCTGGCGCACCGCATCGACGTCGAGCCCACCGGCCGCGGCGCGGTCGACGGGATCGATGCCGCTGGCGGCCACGAGCCGGTTCGCGATGCGGTTGACCCACATCAGAAGAGGGCGGAAGACCCACACGAACGCTCGCGACGGGATGCCGATCAGCATCGCCGCTCGCTCCGGATGCGCGATCGCCCACGACTTCGGGGCCATTTCCCCCACGACCAGGTGAAGGAAGGTGACGACGAGCAACGCGGTGGCGAAGGCGGCGACATCGGCACCCCACGCCGGGAGCCCCCAGGCGAGCAGAACGGGTGCCAGCGCGTCGTCGACCGCCGGCTTGGTCACCGCGCCGAGTGCGAAGGTGCACGCGGTGATGCCGAGCTGCGCGCCGGCCAGCATGACCGTCAGTTCGTTCGCCCCCTTGAGGGCGGCCCGGGCAGATCTGCTCGTATGCGCCGCCTCTTCCAGACGGTGTCGGCGCACCGCGAGCAGGGCGAATTCGATCACGACGAAGAAGGCGCTGACGATGATGAGCCCCAGCGTGACGCCGACGACGAGCCAGGGGTTCATCGCTCTGCTCCCTCGTCGACGTCATCGAGGCGCTCGCGAACGAGTTCGATCTCCACCACCGACGGCACGTGCCGCGCCACGGCCAGCACCTGCGTGCGCAGGAGGCGCCGCATCGGCTCATCGGCCACGAGGTCGGCGGGGTCGTCGTCGACGGGGATGTCCATCGAGGTCCCGACCTCGGGGAGCCCGCCGTGCTGGGCGATGAGGAGCCCCGCGACGGTCTCGTAGTCCCCCACCGGCAGCTCCACCCCGACCGCGCGACCGACCTCGTCGACGTGCACGTCGCCGCCCATGCGCCACCGCGAGCCGCCGAGCGGTCGCACGACCTCCGTCGCCCCGTCGTCGTGCTCGTCGGTGACCTCGCCGACGACCTCTTCGGCCAGATCCTCCAGTGTCACGACTCCGCAGAAGACCCCGTACTCGTCGATCACGCACGCCAGCTCGTTGTGCTCGGCGGTCATGGTCGCAAGCGCCTGGGGCAGCGGCATGAGCGTCGGCACGATCGTCGGTGTGCGCATGATGTCGCTGACCCGACCGGCATCCTCGGCACGCAGCAGGTCGACCAGCTGCACGATGCCGACCGGCTCGTCGTCGTCCACGACCGGATAGCGAGTATGCCCGGACGCCATGAGCGCACGCAGGTCCGACAGCGGCAGGTCAGGCGTGACGCTGTCGGCCCGGTGGCGCGGGATCATCGCGTGCTCCACGTCGCGCTCGGGGAAGTCGATGATGCGATCGATCATCAGCGACAGCTCCGCCGGCAGATCGCCGCTGTCGCGGGACTCGGCGACGAGGTGCTCGAGGTCGTCGGCCGTGGCACTGCTGTCGACGTCTTCGACGGGTTCGATGCGAAGCAGGCGCAGAAGGGCCTCGGCCGACCGGTCGAAGACGACGATCAGCCACCCGAAGACGCCGAGATAGATCAGCGTCGGGCGCGCGAGCGCGCGGGCCAGCGGATCCGGCGCGGCGATCGCGAGATTCTTCGGATACAGCTCCCCGAAGATCATCTGCACGACCGTGGACAGCGCCAGGGCGATCACCGTGCCCACGGTGATGCTCACCGCCGGATCGACGCCCGTGCCGCCGAGGAGCGTGCCGAGCGACTCCCCCACCAGCGGCTCGGCGACGTATCCGATGAGGAGGCCCGTGACCGTGATGCCGAGCTGGGCTCCGGAGAGCATGAACGACGTGCGACGGGTGACCCGCAGAGCGCGCCGCGCAGCCGCGTCGCCGCCGTCGGCTCGGGCGCGCAGACGCGATCGGTCCACGGACATGAACGCGAACTCCTGCGCGACGAAGAAGCCGTTGGCGACGATGATCGCCAGGATCACGACGATGCCGAGCAGGAGAGTGAGGACGGCGATCAGCACGGCGTCAGAGCTCGATGTTCACGAGCACGGGTTCCGGCTGCAGGAGCAGGCCGAACTCGGCATGCACGCGAGCGCGGATGAATCGCGCCAGCTGCGCGATCTCGGCGGCCGTCGCGCCGCCGCGGTTGGTCAGCGCGAGCGCGTGCTTCGTCGACAGGCCCGCGCGCGACGGCGTCAGGCGGAAGCCCTTGCGAAGACCCGCCTGCTCGATGAGCCACGCAGCGCTCACCTTCACGTCGGGTTCCCGCGTCTCCGGGGTGGGCACGTGACCGTCGAAGACGGCGAGCGGGATCACGAGAACGGGGTCGAGGTCCGGCTCGACCGGCCAGCGCGGACACTCCGGCGGCAGCGAGCGGGCGCTCGCGGCGGGCACGACGGCGTTCTGGAAGAACGAGCCCGCACTCCACGTGTCGGGATCGTCCGCGTCGAGCACCATCCCCTTGCTCGCGCGGATCTCGAGGATGCGCTCCCGGATCTCGGCGAGGGTCGCGGTGCCATCGTCGGCCAGTCCGAGCGCGGTGCGCAGCTGCACCCCCGCCACCGGTCGAGCTTCGGTCCCCACCTCGGCCAGGTCGAAGGTCGCCGACAGGATCACCGCTGAGCGACCCGGAACCGACCCGTAGTGGGCCTTCAGCACGGAGGTGCGGAACCCCAGCCCGAGGTCCGCGGCAGGAACGGTGGACACCTCGCCGGTGGACTCGTCGATCAGGTCCACCTCGACGAGCGTTCGCACGATCTCCTGGCCGTACGCGCCGATGTTCTGCACCGGAGCGGCACCGACGGTGCCGGGGATGCCCGACATCGCCTCCAGGCCCGCGAGCCCCTCCGAGACCGCGTGCGCCACGAGGTCGTCCCAGCCGTGACCGGCCTGCACGCGCAGCCGGGCGCGTCCCTCGTGGGGCGACGGCAGGCGCTCGATGCCGCGGGTGAGCACGCGGATGACGGTGCCCTCGAGCGGGTCGTCGCCGACGAAGAGGTTGGAGCCTCCGCCGAGGACGAGCCACTCGTCACCGGTCGCCCAGACGAAACGGAGCGCCTCTACGAGCTCGTCGCGGGTGTGCGCCTCGATCATGCGCTCGGGCGCCCCGCCGGTGCGGAGCGTGGTGAGCTCGGCGAGGCGTATCGGCGTGATCTCGGCCATCAGGCGTGTCGCACCCGCACCTGCGCCTTGCCGAGCACCGTCGTGTCGGCGTGCCGCACGGTGAGGTCGATGCGGGCCGTGTCCTCATCGACGGCGCCGACGACGGCATCCACCGACACCTCGGCGCCCGACACGGCGTCGACCACGACGGGCCTCGTGAAGCGCACCCCGTACTCGACGATGCGGCCGGCATCGCCCAGCCACGGCACGATGGTCTCCACCGCGAGCCCCATCGTGAGCATGCCGTGCGCGAGCACGCCGGGCAGACCGACCCGCTCGGCGACATCGTCACGGTAGTGGATGGGGTTGAAGTCTCCCGAGGCCCCCGCGTAGCGCACGAGGGATTCGCGGGTCAGATGCACGGTGCGCTCGGCGACGTGGTCGCCCACGCTCAGTCCGGTCGAGGTCATGAGTCCTCGCCTCCCACCAGCAGCACCGAGACGGCGGTGACGACGTGCGCGCCCTGCGCGTCGACGATCTCCGCCTCGCTGGTGACCATGGCGCCCTTTCCGACGGCGCGCACGCCGGAGATCGACAGCTGAGCGGTCAGCTCGTCGCCGGCCACGATCGGGCGCGTGTAGCGGAAACGCTGCTCCGCGTGGATGAGACGCTCGAGCGCGATGCCGCTGTCGTCGAGCGCCAGCAGCTGCTGCAGCGTGAGGTCCTGGACGACCATGGCGAAGGTCGGCGGCGCCACGACGTCGTCGTAGCCGAGGGCTCGCGCCGCGTCGGGGTCGGTGTGCTGGGGGTCGTCGGCGAAGACCGCGCGCGCGAACTCGCGCACCTTCTCGCGACCCACGAGGTACGGGGCCGTCGGCGGAAAGGTCCGACCGACCAGCTCGGGGTTCACTGCCACGGTTCCATCCTACCGAGGGCCGCTGAGACGGCTGCGGCACGATGCATCCCGCGATGGATCAGCGCCGGCGGCCCTTGATCGCCCGCAGGGCCATCTGCACGGCGATGACGACGAGGAACGCGGCGAAGAGCATGTTGCCCACGAACGGGTCGACCAGTGTCGCGATCAGCGCGCCGAGGGCCGTGGTCGCGCAGGCGGCCCCTCCGACGAGCGCGGCCGCGACGAGGTCCACGTTCCTGCGGCGCACGTTCCCGATCGTCCCCGACACAGCCGTGGGGATCATCATCAGCAGCGAGGTGCCCTTGGCGAGCAGGTCGCTGGTGCCGAACAGGAGCACGAGAGCCGGCACGACGATCACGCCCCCGCCGACGCCGAGGAGCCCGGCGAGGATCCCGGTGATCACCCCGAGCGCCACGAGGGCGGCACCGCTCAGCCACGTCAGCGGCA
>NZ_DEPK01000148.1:16328-19497 GCF_002358725.1 Microbacterium sp. UBA3394 | reverse complement strand
GGCGGCGACCAGGCCCGAACCGCCGAGCTCCTCGGTGGGGAGGTAGGCGAGGAACGGGACCGTGAACCCGACCGCGGTGTTCGCCGCCGAATGCGAGATGAACGACCGCACGCGCAGGTTCACCCACCCGATGAGGCCGCCGATGACGACCGCGACGACAACGCCCCAGAGGAAGGACAGCGCGAACTCCCCGACGTGGAGGGAGCCGACGCCGACCGCGGCGATCGCGGTGCGCAGGAGCACCAGCGAGGTGGCGTCGTTGAGCAGGCTCTCGCCTTCCAGGAGCGTCACGACGCGTCGTGAGATCCCCAGTCGCTTGGCGATCGCGGTGGCGACCGCGTCGGTGGGGCTGAGGATGGCACCGAGCGCGAGAGCGAGAGGGAACCCGAGTCCGGGCAGAGCCCACAGGAAGAACAGGGCCAGCACGAACGAGCTGATGAGGACGAGCAGCACCGACAGGCCGGCGATCGGCCGCAGATCGCGGCGGAACTCGATGGCCGGCAGGGAGACCGCGGCCGAGTACAGCAGCGGGGGGAGCACGCCGACGAGGATGATCTCGGGGTCCACCTCGACCAGCGGCACGAATGGCAGCATGCTCACGCCCAGTCCGATGGCGACGAGGATGAGGGGGCCGGCGATGCGCACCTTGGGGGCCACGGTCGTCGCGGCGGCGATCACCACGATCGCGCCGACCGCGATGACGAGGATCTCCACGCCGCTCACCGGTGCCGTCCGGGAGTGGACGTTCTCGTGCGCGACACGTGCATGCTGCGAGCCTATTCGCGCCGTGATCGTCTCGCCGCACCGCGGTAATGCGCGTCTCGCGGCCCCGCAGGCGCTAGCGTGTGCGCATGGCGTTCGACAAAAGCCCCGGTCGTCGGTGCGAAGAGGCACCCGCGGGGGTCCCCGTCGCGCTCGCCGAGGGGAGGGGATCGGCCATGAACGAACACCTCGACGACATTCTCTACCCCGAGATCGAGCCGTACGCGACCGGCGAGCTCATCGCGGGTGAGGGCAATCGCCTCTACTACGAGCAGTGCGGAAACCCCGAGGGCAAGCCGGTCGTGTTCCTGCACGGCGGTCCCGGCGCGGGCACCTCGTCGTGGCACCGCCGCTTCTTCGATCCCGAGCGGTATCGCATCATCCTGCTCGACCAGCGCGGATGCGGCCGTTCGACGCCGCACGCGGCCGATGTGGAGGGCGACCTGCGCCACAACACGACGTGGCACCTGGTCGCCGACCTGGAGCTGCTCCGGCGCAATCTCGGTATCGAGACCTGGATGGTCTTCGGCGGGTCCTGGGGTAGCGCCCTCGCCCTCGCCTACGCCGAGACCCATCCCGACGCGGTGTCCGAGATCGTGCTGCGGGGGATCTTCACGCTCCGCGCCCATGAGCTCGAGTGGTTCTACGAGGGCGGTGCATCGGCGATCTTCCCCGATCGGTGGGAGAAGTTCCTCGGTCCGATCCCGGTGCTCGAACGCGGCCGCATGATCGAGGCCTATCACCGTCGCCTGGTCGACCCCGATCCGGCCGTGCACGTGCCAGCGGCCGTCGCGTGGACGACGTGGGAGGCATCCACCCTCACCCTCCTCCCGGACGACGACCTCGTGCAGGCGATGACCGATCCGCGCGCGGCGACCGCGTTCGCGCGCATCGAGAACCACTACTTCCTGCACCGCGGCTTCTTCGACGAGGGCCAGCTCATCGCGAACGTCGACGCGATCCGCGGCATCCCCGCCGTGATCGTGCAGGGGCGCTACGACGTGTGCACCCCGCCGATGACGGCGTGGGACCTGCACCGGGCGTGGCCGGAGGCCGAGTTCGTGATGGTTTCCGACGCCGGACACGCCGCGTCGGAGCCGGGCATCGCGCGCGCTCTGCGTGACGCCGCCGACCGCTTCGTCGCCGAGGCCTGACGAGCGCTCAGGCGCGAAACGCCCGCCAGAGCGTCGGGATGAGATCCCGCAGGCCGCCGCCGGCGCGGTAGCGCGTGAGTCCGGCGCTGACCGATGCCCCCGTGCGCGCCGTGACGAACCACGGTGGCGTGGGCAGGAGGGAGAACCGGCCGCGCGAATTCGGGCGGAGCGACAGGAGCGAGCGCGGAAACGGGCGGAACGGGCCGCGCACGACCGCTCGGTCGATGCGGTCGAGCAGCAGGGCGTTGTGCACGACGCCGACCCCGCTCGGCGCGTCGGAGAGCGTGCCGCCGGGATACGCGCCCCACGGCAGCGCCGGCGTCAGGAAGCCGATCGCGGTCCACGCGTTGACCGCGATCGTGCCGTAGCGCAGTCGCTCGAGGGCGTGCTCGAAGCCGTCGGCGAGGCGTGTCTGCTCGACGGGATCGATGAGGACGTTCGCTCCCAGGGTTCCGGTGAGGCGATCGTTCGCGTAGTCGACCGCAGCGTCGACGAACGCCTGGCCGGTGCCCGGGAGCGAGACCACCCCGAGCACGGGGGCGAACTGCTCGACGACCTCCAGGTCGTGGTCGCCGGCGTCGATCTCGATGACGGCCCGCCGGCCGCCGTCACTCCACGCGGCGTCGGGGTGCGACGCGCGCACCGCGCTCATGCGGTCGCTCGACCCGGGGTACCAGACCTCGCGCGAGGGTGCGGATGCCACCGCGCGACGCAGGTGGCCGAGGAACGCCTCGCGCTGCGGCCAGTCCCGGCTCACGACGACCACTTGGCCCGCGACGCAGTTGTGTCCGGCGTTCTGCAGGCGCATGGTCGCGACGTGCTCGGCCTGGAAGGCGAGGTCGGCCTCGGTCCACGGGCCGGGCACGACGATCACCGGGGACACGCCGCCCAGCTCCGCGGTGATCGGATTCGTCAGCAGCGGCTCGCCGGCCGCTTTGCGACGGGCGGCATCGTCTCCAGATCCCCAGACGATCGCGTCGAACGTCCCTTCCGAGCCGGTGATGTGCACGTGGTCGATGCGCTCATGGCGTGCGAGGTGGGCGCCCACCTCGCCACCGCCCCGCACGATGCGCAGCAGACCGGCCTCCACCAGCGGGGCGAGTGCGCGCTCGAAGACCGGCACGAGCGCATCCTGCGTGGGGTTCACCTTCAGCAGCGACACCCGGTTGTGAGCGATCAGCTCGGTGAGCACGTCGGCGACGGGGATCGACGTCACGTTGCCGGCGCCGAGCACGAGGCCCACGCCGCCCGAG